>CAYNLI010000138.1:0-5590 GCA_964398035.1 uncultured Flavobacteriaceae bacterium
TAAAGGAAATTATTAAAATGGAGAAAAAAGATTTCTTCGAAGGAAACAAAGAAAGTTCTAAAATAATTTACGCAACGAAAGCACTATCTTGGTTGAAATAAAAAAGCAGTTGCCAACAACGTTGTAACAATGACAAATCAAACGTGAAGTAAATCAAAAGAATAATTATAATCAATCAATCCTTTATTCTTTTCGTTATCAATCCAAGCCTTTTCTTCGTGACTTTTTTCCATAATTTGAGTTGCATTGCAACCTTTGAATGTATTCACAATAATATTTAAAGACTCTATCTCTTCTGAACTGAATAATTCTGAATTAAAATCTTTGTGTGCTGATTTATAAAAACATTTACCCCAATATCCATTTCCATAATCTTCCATTTTCATAAAAATAAAATCTTTATTGGATGCGTAATCAAAAATACCGCCAAATCTTACAGGAACTGGACCATAATTATGTGCCATATAATTTGCTCCGCTTATTGAATAAGCTGTTTTCTTATAATTATAAAAATCAGAATAAAATAATAGTTTATTCATCATTGTCTCTGTAGGATTTAGTTTTTCTGCAAAAAACAAAATCATATTCGACATCTTTTCCATATTTGGCTTTCTATAACCTGAATAATTATCTGGGAGTTTGTCTTCAAATAAAATATCTACATATTTTTTATCGTCTTTATTTTCTCTATAATTCTCAATAACAACTTCAATCTTTTTGAGAATTTTTGATTTCACTTCGTCGTTTAAATCATTATTCAAATCAACGAGTAATTTAAAATTACTTATACTATTTGATATGGTATTAATTAAGTTAGCATTTGCCAAACTTGGCACTTCTCCTTTTTCATAATTCCTATAACTATTAATTCCAAAACCTAATATACGAGACATCATACCAGCTGACAAACCATATGTATTTCTCAACTTAATTATTTCATCTGGAAATGGAATGTTATGTTTATCTCTATATTGATTATAAACTTGATTCAAATTAAATTCATCTAACTCTGTGGTTGTAAATGACTCGCTACTATCTTCACATAAATAACTCTTGTGATTATACTCAAATTTTTCTTTTCGAAAAACCAAAATACTCTTTTCAATTTGTAAGGTCATTTCTTTACCTGTGATTGGACTTTTCATAATTGTTTTGTTTTTTAGTTTTGATTCTTAAGAGGAAATTCCATTGGAAAGTCTGCCTTATGAAAAGATATGCAGACAGCCCCTCCAGTCATTTTTGAAATAGTCAATTTAATATAAACCTGTTGACCTTTAATTACCTTTCCAAAAACCCACATTTCAGTTCCTCCTTGTTGAGTTTCTTCTAACGGACCTTCACTATAATCCTCTACTTCTAAATTGAGGATTATTTCTTCACGCATTTTAGCGGTAATACTTAAATCTGCAAGATTCTGAATACTATTTTTAGGACGATTGGAGAAGATTATGCCCAAAGACTTTATAATCGCCTTAAGTTCTTGCAAAAAAGATTTTATTATTGATTTATCCGCCATAAAAACGTGTTAAATTCTCTGCAAATATAAGCATAAACTTAAATTAAACAACTTTAAAATGTAATTATTAACATTTTATAAACAATTAAACAACTTTAAAGTGAAAAAATATGTTTGCAAACAAAGAACTGTGGCTAAAAACAAGTAAAAACTAACTTATTTTAACCAAAGTACTTCTATAATTTTCATCGTAAGGGATTCTAGATTTTGCTATTGCAAAAGCTTGTTTTAGTAGTTTATTACAAACGGCTAATAGGGCTAGTTTTTTACTCTTTCCTTTGGCTACTATTCTATCATAAAGTGCCTTGCATGCTTTGTTATATTTACAGGCATTAAAGCTGCATAAAAACAATAAGTTTCGTAACTTCTGAAACCCTATTTTACTACAAAGAAGCTCCCCTGACTTTTGAGTTTGTCATGAATAACAAAGGGCAAGTATTAAAATTCACTATACGTGAAAATGGTAAGATTGTGGACGAAGCAGTTTTATTAAAATGATTTGAAAGAAAAATAGGCGCAATACATATGGCGCAATCCCTATTACAGCCCTATTCCCTACCTTTGCTCCTTGCAAAATGTAATGATGTCCAAAATTCACCCTAAAACCTTACAAGACCTAGAGTTCCCTACTGTTCTGAAACAATTGGTGGGGCGCTGCCATACAGAACTGGGCAAGGAACAGGTGCAGCTCATTAAACCTTTGGGGAGCAAGGAAGAAATTGTCACTGTTTTGGGGCAAACATCAGAGTATTTATCCTCTTTTACCAATGAAAACCAAATCCCCAACCATGGTTTTGAGTCCATTTCCCAAGAAATTAAACTATTAAAAATTGAGAACACCACATTAGAAATCAGTGGTTTTAGAAAAATAGGTGGCATTTGTACCACCATTAACCTACATAAAAAGTTCCTAAAGAAATTTAAGGAATACTATTCGTTACTTTTTGCTTTTTCTGAAACGGTGGAGGCAAATGCAGAGGTACCTCAAGAAATCAATATCGTTTTAGATAAGTTTGGAGAAATAAAAGACTCCGCTTCGCCCAATTTAAAATCCATCCGGTTACAGGTCAATGAAGTAAAAGGTAAAATCAACCAAAGCTTTACTGCGGCTTTGAGTTCTTACCAATCTTCAGACTATTTGGATGAGATCAGGGAGTCTGTTGTGGAAAACCGTCGTGTTTTGGCAGTAAAGGCCATGTACCGTAAAAAAATAAAGGGAATGGTCATGGGTACTTCCAAAACAGGAAGTATTGTGTACATGGAACCAGAAGCCACTTTAAAATATAGCCGAGAACTCAATAATCTAGAGTTTGAGGAAAAGGAAGAAATACAGCGCATCCTAAATCAGTTAACAAATATCATTCGCCCTTTTGCACCGCTCTTGGTGGATTATCAGAATTTCTTGGCGCATATGGACATTACGGCCGCCAAGGCCAAGTATGCCTCTGAAATGAATGCAGTACTGCCCAAAATCAACGAGAAAAAGGAAATGCACCTTAGGGATGCCTTTCACCCCTTGCTCTATTTGAACAATAAATACAAAAAGGAAAAAACGTATCCTCAAACAATTGAGTTACATCCGGAAAACCGAATCATTGTTATTTCTGGACCCAATGCCGGTGGTAAAAGTATCACACTAAAGACCATTGGTCTGTTACAACTAATGGTGCAGAGTGGCTTATTGATTCCTGTACACGAACGCAGTTCTGTTTGCCTTTTTGAAAAAATATTAACAGATATTGGAGACAACCAATCTATTGAAAATCATTTAAGTACATACAGTTACCGACTCAAGAACATGAACCAATTCTTGCGTAAGTGCAATGACCAAACATTGTTCCTTATTGACGAGTTTGGTACGGGAAGTGACCCTGAACTGGGCGGTGCTTTGGCAGAAACTTTTCTAGAAGTATTCTATGAACGGGAATCCTATGGTGTGATTACCACTCATTACTCCAATTTAAAAATGTTGGCAAATGAACTGCCCCATGCCACCAATGCCAATATGATGTTTGACAACAAAACCTTGGAGCCGACCTATCAATTAATTTTGGGACAGGCCGGTAGTTCTTTTACGTTTGAAGTGGCACAAAAGAACGGCATCCCCTATAGCCTTATTAACAGGGCTAAGAAGAAGATAGAACGTGGCAAAGTGCGTTTTGATGCCACCATAGCCAAATTACAGAAAGAACGCAGCAAAATGGCTAAAACTGGCTCTAGACTGGAGGAAGAAGAGTCTAAAGCAAGGGAAGAAGCAAAACGCTTGGAAACATTGAACAGCAAAATAAAATCCAAGTTAGAGAACTACCAAGAGCTCTATGACCACAACCAACGGATGATCTATTTGGGGAACAAGGTAAATACCGTTTCTGAAAAATACTTCCAGGATAAAAAGAAAAGACCTTTGGTGTCCGAGCTTTTACGCATTGTTGAGACTGAAAACAGCAAGCGCAAGAAAAAATCTGTACAGCAGACCAAAATAGACCATGTAAAAAAGGTACAAGTGGCCCAAGAACTGGAAAAGAAAATCGTTAAGGTCAGGCAAGAGAAAAAAATAGAGAAGAAAAAAGCCGTTATCAAAGAAAAGAACAAGCCGATACCTATTTTTAAAATAGGTGACCGTGTTCGTTTACAAGATGGCAAAGCCGTGGGCAGTATTGATAAACTGGAAAAAAATAAGGCCATTGTAAACTACGGAATCTTCACCACCAATGTGAGCGTGGACCAATTAGAGCTGGTGGAAGCAGTAAAAAAATAACCTTCCTGTCTGGTCGAGCAGAGTCGAAACCTATATTACTCTACTTCTCAAAATATTCAAACCCATCAATAATATCAAGATATACGCCATCAAAATTGGCGGCTACAATCATATCCAAATATGCATTGGAGTTGCCGAAAATTAAGGCTTGCCATTCCGGTTCCCAATATTTTACTTTAAAATTCCCTGGCCAATCTGGATTCAATGCTTCCAACCAGCTAGGTTTATTGGTATTCCAATCGGTTTGCCAATAGTAACGGTAATCCTCAGCCTCACCAATGGACATATAAGAAATCACCAAACGTTTGCCCCCATTTGCCTTTTCTTTGAGCATGGTTATTTCATCAGCCGTAAATGCATTGCCATCAGAGAAAAATAAATCCATGATGAGCAAATCATAATTGGTACCAGTGATCGCATTGATGAATTGTACTTTAGAAGTATACCCGCTGGGGTTTATTAAATACAGGAAATTCTTGGCCTGACCAAGTTCAGTAATAACCGCATCATTTTCCTCATAAGGAACTGAAGGGTAATTCGGTATTCCTTTAAGCTCTCTATCATCGGCGGCAAACGAAACATATCCAGCAGTATTGTTGACTTGGTAGGAGTCTTCCATTTTTGAAACCGTAGAGCAATAATCCGTAACCAAAATAGTGTTCCCCGCATTCTTTGAAATATCCAAAAAGATTCTCAAATACGCATTATCTTCTATCGGCGTGGCTTGATCATCATTGTTGTAACCATAAAATAAGTCTTCTTGTCCGTGGCCATCAATGGCCGATAAATAGGCAGCATCTGGGCTGCCATCATCTTCCCCGTTCAGGGTAACTAGTTCAATTCCGTTTTGGGGAATTACAGCGAAATTGGGATTATTAGCCTTACCATACTGGCTAATGGCTATTACAAAGTCCCGCATTTCTTGTTTGAAGTCTAGGCTGGTATCATTGGGTTTTTTATTGAGTGGCGCATCATCTGTTGAAGAAGAGCAGGCAATGATAGTTGATGAAAATATAAGAATAATTTTTTTCATAATTAGATACTGTAGTATTTTAAACGTTAGGTTTTTAAAACAAGTATGTCTGTATTTTTGAAAATAACCCAAGAAAACAACAGTCGGCATCAAGTTGTTGAATCGCAACTTTAGATACCGACTGTGCCATCTTAAATAAAATTCCCCCCGAATATCTTATTTAGAGATCAAATGGTCCTATGGGAACACTACTTCCGTTAGAAATGACATACTTGGTGCCAGTCTGGTCCTATCTTTGGAACAATGTTTGTATTAGATAGGCAAAACCAATTTTAATAAAAAT
>CAYNLI010000139.1:0-5532 GCA_964398035.1 uncultured Flavobacteriaceae bacterium
TAAAGCAATTACTGTCAATTCTAATTTAACAAGCTTTTTCATAGTAGTAATTTTTATAAAAATAGCTAAAATCCATCAGCTAACAATTTTAGCTAAGGTTTTGTAAAACAAATGAGTGGGCAATCCTACTACATTATTGTACGAACCTTTTATTTTTGTAATGGCTACAGATCCAATCCATTCCTGAATACCATAGGCACCGGCTTTATCCATTGGATTGTATTTATCCATGTAAAAATGTATTTCTTCATTGGTAAGTTTTTTGAATCTTACTTTAGTGGTGCAATGCACTGTTACTTGACTATTCAATGTTGTAAAACAAATAGAGGTAATGACTTTGTGCCAATCATTGGAAAGTGTTTGCAACATTTTAACAGCTTCGTTTTTATCAGTAGGCTTCCCCAAAGATTTTTTATTGTGCCATACAATGGTGTCAGAAGTAATCACTATTTGGTTGGGTTCTAGAGTTTCTTTAAAAGGACTGGCCTTTAGTTGCGCCAAGTAATCGGTAATTTCTGCTGCCTGTAAATCCTCAGGGTAAACCTCATCAATAGGGTGTAATTTTATTTCAAAATCCAACCCCATATCACTTAGGAATTTTTGCCTTCTAGGAGAACCAGAAGCCAATATCAACCGATGTTTTTTTAATAGATTGACCAACATATGTTCAATCGTTTTTTGCGTTAAAATTACCTTCCCAATCTCCCCTTACTTTAAGTACTTGCTCAATAACATCCCTAACACAACCATTGCCCCCGGATTTATGGGAAATATATTTGGCAATTGCTTTTACTTCTGGCACAGCGTCTTGTGGACAAGTGGACAGGCCAACCAGTTGCATGGGAGGAACGTCTGGCAGATCATCACCCATGTACAGTACACTTTCAAGTTTAATTTTCTGAATATCCAAATACGCTACCATAGGTTCAATTTTATGGTGTGCGCCCATGTATATATCAGTTACGCCCAAGCCTTTTAGACGTTCACGAACACCTTCATTGGTTCCGCCCGAAATTATGCACACATTATATCCTTTTACAATAGCGGTCTTTAGCGCAAAACCATCTTTAACACTCATTTTTCTGAGCATTTCTCCTTTTGTGGTAATTAATACGGTACCGTCAGTGAACACTCCATCTACATCAAAAACAAAAGTGGTAATGTTGCTTAAATATTCTTTATAACTTTTTTTCATAGGTGTTGTTGATAGATTGGCTTAAGATTGAATATATTTTTTTGAGATTTTCATCTTTTAGTTGATTTAAATGACTTTTAATAGTGCCTTTGTCTCCACGTTTGGCAGGACCAGTTTGGGCATTGAACGGAGATGAGGTGTCCAGTTTTTTTACTGTCTCCAAAATTAATGGTTTCAGCAATTCAAAAGAAACATTTTTTTCTTCACATATGGTATTGCCCAAATGGTAGAGGTGATTGGTGAAATTATTGACTATTACTGCGGCTAAATGCAATGACTTTCGCTGTTCAGATGAAACTTCCTGAACATTGCGGGAAACAAGATTTCCTAGACTGGTCAATAAGTCTAGACCTGTCTTATTTTTAGCTTCAATACAAATAGGGACGGTACTAAAATCTACTTCTTGTTCTTTGCTAAAAGTTTGCAATGGATAAAAAACACCATATCTGGAGTTTTTGGATAAGACATGCATGGGAACACTTCCAGATGTATGTACTACCAACCCTTTCTTATGTGTAAGTTTTTTAGAAACAGAAGGTATAGCATCATCACTTACAGCAATGATATAGATGTCGGCATCTTTTATTTTGGTGTAATCTGTTGTGAAAGAAATATTGTTTTCAGTTTTTTTAATGGACCTACTGTACATTTGGAGTACGTCTATTTTAGTACATTCTTCAAAAGCCTTTAACAAATGTAGCGCAACATTTCCAGCACCAATAATCACTACTTTGACCATGCTGCTAATTTAACTATATATTTCATTTTTTGGGTATGCCTTTTTGTTTGTAAATACCCTATTTTTGAACTTTATAAAATAATGTTCCTTCTGTGATGACAGACATACTCAAGAAAATTTTCTTTTCTACCCGTTTAACAGCCGTTCTTTTTATTGTTTTTGCCACAGCCATGGCATTTGGTACCTTTATAGAAAGCTGGTATAGTACAGAAACAGCGAGGATTTGGATTTATAATGCCAAGTGGTTTGAAGCCATTATGGGTTTATTTGTTATAAATTTTATTGGAAATATTTCCCGTTATCGTTTATTGCGAATAGAAAAATGGCCCGTATTGCTCTTACATATTTCTTGGGTATTGATTATTGTGGGAGCATTTATTACGCGTTATATAAGTTTTGAAGGGGCAATGCCCATTCGTGAGGGCAATACAGAGAATGTATTTTATTCAGACAAAACATTTCTTACCGCTTTTGTGGATGGTGAGATTGATGGTGAAGCCCAAAGAAAAGTACTTGAAGATGATTTGATTGTTACATCAGAGGCTTTAAAATCTAACCTTCCATGGAAATCAGATTATAACGGACAGCCATTCGCCATTTCATATGTTGGTTTTATTGATGGTGCCAAAGAAGGATTGATTGAAAATGAAAATGGTAAGGAATATTTAAAAATTGTAGAAGCTGGTGATGGTCAACGGCACGAACATTATTTGGAAAACGGGCAAGTAGCCAGTATACATAATGTGCTTTTTGCGTTGAACAAGCATACAGACGGTGCAATCAATCTTATTACCACGGATAGTACCTATCAAATAAATTCTCCTTTTGATGGTAGTTTTATGCGTATGGCAGACCAATTTCAAGGTCAGCTGATCAAAGATAGCCTACAAATTTTTCAGTTACGTTCGTTGTACAATACTGCGGGAATGCAGTTTGTAATTCCAGACCGTATTGTAAAAGGTTCTTATGGCGTTGTAGAAGTGCCAGAAGCTGAAAAGACACCAGCTTCTTTGGATGCTCTGATTGTTGAAATTTCTTCTGGTGGAGAAACAATCACTAAAAAGTTGTTGGGAGGTAAAGGTTCTTCCAATTTCTCTGAAAAAATTAAAGTAGGTGGACTAGATTTTAGTTTAAAATATGGTTCTAAATTATATGAATTGCCTTTTTCAATAAAGCTGAATGATTTTATTGCTGAAAAATATCCAGGAACGGAAAAAGGCTATGCTTCTTTTATGAGTAAAGTCACAGTAGAAGATGGGCGTTCTTTTGACTATGATATTTTCATGAACCATGTATTGGACCATCAGAAATATCGTTTTTTCCAATCTGGTTTTGATCCAGATGAAAAAGGAACCATACTTTCTGTAAGCCATGATTTTTGGGGTAAATGGGTAACCTATGCGGGGTACACATTATTGTATATTGGTTTATTGGGGATTATGTTCTTTGGTAAGACTCGTTTTAAGGATTTGGGAGAAACATTGGAGAAATTAAGGAAGAAAAAAGCAGCACTGACCACTATTTTGGCCATTGGTATGATGATGAGTGGTATGGCCCAGGAACAAAATGATGCTCACGACCATTTAGCACCGCCTACGCAAGAGCTAATAGATTCTATTATACAAACAACCGTGGCATCTAAGGAACATGTGGCTAAATTTGCCCAATTGGTTATACAAGATGATAATGGGCGTATGAAACCCATAAACACCTTTGCTTCGGAATTGTTGCGAAAATTAAGCCTAAAAGACAAGTACAAAGATTTGAATGCTGATCAGGTGCTTTTGTCCATGATGATGAACCCTAGAGTTTGGTACAATATTGAATTTCTTGCGTTAGATAAGTTTAATGATAGTATACGAAAGATTATAGGTGTGCCAAAGGGACAGGAATTTGTAAAGGCCACAGATTTTTTTGATTCCAATGGAGATTACAAACTGGCTCCTTATGTAGAAAAAGCGTATGCTACCATTACACCCAACCAGTTTGAAAAAGAGTTTAAAAAAGCAGATTTACGATTGGGCGTGCTCAATGAGGCGCTTGGGGGTGGTATTATTAAAATATTTCCATTGTTGCACGATGAAAACAACAAATGGATTTCGGCATTGGAATACAACTCAGGACAGTATCAAGTTCCAGATTCCCTGTACGGTAATTTTATTAAAAATGCTGTTCCGTATTATTTAATGTCTTTGCAGAAATCAATAAAAACAGGTGATTATACCAGTTCTGATAAACTTTTAGCAGCTTTTAAGCAGAATCAGGTTAATAATGGAAAGGAAGTATTGCCATCAGAGAAAAAAATAAAGACCGAGGTGGTCTATAATGGTTTAGACATTTTTAACCGGTTATATATATACTATGCTTTAGTAGGTTTTTTAATGTTCTTTGTTTTGATTTTTCAAATTTTTAAGGACCGTGAAATATGGAGAATTGCTATATTTTTCTTTAAAGGAACCATCATATTGCTTTTTATATGGCATGCTGCTGGTTTGGTGTTACGTTGGTACATATCGGGCCACGCTCCTTGGAGTGATGCCTATGAGAGTATTCTCTATGTGGCATGGGCAACTATGGGAATGGGATTATTGTTCGGCAGAAAAAGTGACATGACCATTGCGGCAAGTGCTTTTGTAACGTTTTTGTTATTGATGATAGCGCATCTAAGCTGGGTAAATCCAGCTATTTCTAATTTGGTACCTGTATTGGACAGTTATTGGCTAATGATACATGTTTCCATTATTGTTGGTAGTTATGGTCCTTTGACCGTTGGGATGATTTTGGGAATTACTTCTCTTATTCTTATCATTTTGACCAATAAGAAGAACAAGGAAAGAATGGAAATCAATCTAAAAGAGTTGACCACCATCAATGAACTTGTTCTAACGGTTGGTTTGGTAATGTTGACCATTGGAAACTTTATGGGGGGACAATGGGCCAATGAAAGTTGGGGGCGTTATTGGGGATGGGATCCAAAAGAAACTTGGGCGTTAATTTCTATAATGATTTATGCCTTTGTGATACATACACGTTTAATACCTGGGCTAAGAGGTAAATGGATGTTTAATTTTATGAGCGTCTTTGCTTATTGCAGTATTATGATGACCTATTTTGGCGTTAATTTTTATTTGGTAGGTTTACACAGTTATGCGCAAAGTGGATCGGCGGCGGTGACTCCAGATTTTGTCCCTTATATTATTTTAGGGATTTTTGGTTTGGGAGCCATTAGTTATTGGAGGTATAAGGTGAATTATTCAAAATAACCTTTTTATCTAAGTACATGACAAAAAATGAGTTATGTCTATATCCCTTGTTTTAAGGGCATTCAAAAGGCAATTAGCGATGTAATCCAGTCCATATTTGAACAATGTCCTGGCCTTTCTGCCATGTTTCTTGATTTGGATGGGTCTTACGCTCTGGTGCAGGTATATGCCCACCTTGTAGCACCATACGAATGCCACCATTATCAGCAGTACTAGCTTTTCGATACGTACGAGATCTGTAAGGTGGGTCTTTTCAATATCGAACCCGCTGGACTTCATGGGGATCAAGACCAATTGTTGTGTTTAAGCAAATATTCTAGTTAGTCTAAAGAGGA
>CAYNLI010000140.1:0-5488 GCA_964398035.1 uncultured Flavobacteriaceae bacterium
TTTACTTTATTTCCTTCCTGTAAAACTCCAAGACTTGTTTTTTGCAACGTTTCCTCAATGGCAGTAACCGTATAGTTGTTCCCGTCTATGGCAACCACTGTTAAACATACACCGTTGTGGGCTACGCTTTGGTCAATTTTCAGTTCAGGTGTAATATTGGAACTTATGGTAATATGAAGGTTGCCCCCATCTTTTTCCAGCTTTTCTACCCTGCCCAAAGTTTCAATAATGCCCGTAAACATGTGTCGTTTTTATTAAGTAATTTTGCACTGTAAATTTAGACATAAAGGCATTAAATTATGCATGAGACGGGAAAAATAAAAGTGGGGATTTCCATTGGCGATTTAAATGGTATAGGTTGTGAAGTTGTATTAAAGACCTTTGAGGATTCTAGAATGCTGGATTTTTGTACGCCTGTTATTTTTGCATCAAACAAAACCATTTCTTTTCAGAAAAATGAATTGGGGATAGATATCAATTACCACGGGATACATGATGCTTCCAAAGTGTTGGATGGAAAAATAAATGTGGTGAATGTATGGAAAGAGGTGCCAAATGTAGCATTTGGAACTGACAGTAAGGAAGCAGGTTCTTTTGCTATTAAATCTTTAAAAGAAGCGGTAAAGGCTTTAAAAGAGGGCAATATAGATGTATTGGTCACTGCCCCAATCAATAAAAACAACATTCAGTCAGAGGATTTTAATTTCCCAGGACATACAGATTATTTAGCAAAGGAATTAGAAGGAGAAAGCCTTATGTTCATGGTCACGGACGATTTAAAAGTTGGGTTGCTGACAGACCACCTTGCAGTAAAAGATGTGGCAAGTGCCATTACGCCAGAACTAATTCAGAATAAAGTAAAAATCATAGAAGAATCTTTAAAAATTGATTTTGGCGTTCGCAGACCTAAAATTGCCATGTTGGGCATAAATCCACACAGTGGGGACAATGGTGTTATAGGCAAAGAGGATGATGAGGTAATGAAGCCAGTAATCAAAGAACTTTTTGAAAAAGGGCACTTGGTGTATGGTCCTTATCCCGCCGATAGTTTTTTTGGCTCTGAATCCTATAAGAATTTTGATGCTATTTTAGCGGCCTATCACGACCAAGGGCTTATTCCTTTTAAAACGATGTCTTTTGGCAAAGGAGTCAACTATACCGCAGGTCTAAATAGAGTGAGAACTTCACCGGATCATGGCACTGCCTATGAGATTGCAGGCAAGGGAAAAGCAGACCATAGCTCTTTTAAAGAAGCCGTTTTTATGGGAATCAAGATTTTTAAAAATAGAAAAGAATATAGGGAACTCACCAAAAATCCGTTACAAAAACAGAAGATGAAAAGGTGATTTGTCAATACAAAGTTTTTATAACTTGTAAAACAATTGTTCCTTTGTAGCATCAACCAACAAACTATAAGGTATTTAGCTTTAAAAAAGTTGGCTTTTTATAAAAAAACAGTATCTTTGCAGCCCTATTTTAAGTAGGGAGGGCATTAAACAAGTGTTGGACATGGTGAAGCAAAAGGAGTTTGATATTCCTTTCTCAGGATTGAGTCAAGGGAAGCACAAGTTTGATTATCATATTAAGAATACGTTCTTTGAATCTTTTGATTACAATGAGTTTAATGAGGCAGATGTTAATATTCATGCCAAATTAAACGTCATGTCTACCATGCTAGAGTTGGATTTGTCCGCTACTGGCACGGTAAATGTAAATTGTGATATTACTAGCGAATCCTATGACCAAGATATACATAGTGATTTAGAATTGGTAATTAAGTTTGGTGATGAGTACAATGATGAGAATGATGAAATATTGATTATTCCCCATAGTGAGCATCAAGTGAACATTGCACAGTACATTTATGAAATGTTGGTTTTGGCAGTGCCTTTAAAAAGGATTCACCCTGGAGTTATAGATGGCTCTCTAGAATCTGAAGCACTTGAAAAACTGGATGAATTGCAACCAAAAGAAGGAAAAGAAAACAAAGAAGATACGGATCCCAGATGGGATGCACTAAAAAAATTATTAACGGATAAATAAGTTTCATAATGGCACATCCTAAAAGAAAAATTTCCAAAACCAGAAGGGACAAAAGAAGAACCCATTACAAAGCTTCTGACCAACAATTAGCAAAAGACCCAACAACTGGTGAAATACACTTATACCATAGAGCTCACTGGCACGAGGGTAAATTGTATTACAGAGGTGAAGTTTTGATAGATAAAACAGAAGAAGCAGTAGCATAATTTGTTTTAACAAAAGTATATTTAACTCCCACTTTTATAAAGTGGGAGTTTTTTTATGAAATATTAAAAAAATCAAAAACAAGTGGTTTTTGGGCAAAAAGTCATAGAAAATGATTAATTTTCAGCACTTTTTAGCCATTTTTTAATGTTTTTGACAAAAGAGTAATTTTTATATGAGCAAATTATCAGCAGCGATAACGGCTGTGGGAGCATATGTTCCAGACTTTGTGTTGACCAATAAAATATTGGAGACCATGGTAGATACCAATGATGAATGGATAACATCCAGAACGGGTATTAAAGAGAGAAGAATTTTAAAGAAAGAAGGAGAAGGAACATCTTATCTTGCTATAAAAGCCGCTGAGGATTTAATCAGCAGAAGTAGTTTAGATGCTAAAGAAATAGATTTGATCATTGTTGCCACTGCAACACCGGACATTCAAGTTTCTGCAACTGCTGCATATGTAGCATCAGAGATAGGGGCTGTAAATGCTTTTGGGTATGATTTACAAGCCGCATGCTCAAGTTTTCTTTATGGCATGTCCACGGCAGCCAGTTATATAGAATCTGGCAGGTATAAGAAAGTATTGTTAATCGGTGCAGATAAAATGTCTTCTATTGTAGACTATACGGACAGAACTACATGCATTATTTTTGGTGATGGCGCTGGAGCTGTTCTTTTTGAACCGAACACAGAGGGATTGGGATTACAAGATGAATACCTAAGGTCTGATGGTGTTGGAAGAAACTTTTTAAAGATTGAAGCTGGCGGATCAGTACTGCCCCCTTCAGAGGAAACGGTAAAGAACAGGCAACATTTTGTGAGACAGGAAGGAAAAACGGTATTTAAGTTTGCCGTTTCCAATATGGCAGATGCAGCAGTTCAGGTAATGAAACAAAATAATTTGAGCAGTGATGACTTGGATTGGTTGGTTCCGCACCAAGCCAATAAACGTATTATAAATGCCACAGCCAACCGAGCGGGAGTAGATGCCTCTAAGGTGATGGTGAACATTGAAAAATATGGAAATACCACATCGGCAACATTGCCCCTTTTATTGAGTGATTATGAACAAAAATTAAAAAAAGGGGATAACCTTGTTTTTGCTGCTTTCGGAGGCGGCTTTACTTGGGGGGCCATATATTTAAAATGGGCCTATAATTCATAACTAAATAGAACTAAACAAAATCTAATTTTATGGACATCAAAGAAATTCAGAGTTTAATTAAATTTGTGGCCAAGTCAGGCGTAAGTGAGGTTAAATTGGAAATGAAAGACATTAAAATTACAGTTAGAACAGGAGCAATCGGTTCTGCTCCAGAAACAACTTATGTACAGCAAATACCAATGGCATCCGCGCCAATGGTTGCAGCTCCAGAGGCGGCATCGGATTCTGATGATGATTCTAAATACATTACTATAAAATCACCTATCATAGGAACTTTTTATAGAAAGCCTGCTCCAGAGAAACCTTCTTTTGTAGAAGTAGGAGCTACTATTGGCAAAGGAGATGTTCTTTGTGTTATAGAAGCAATGAAACTTTTTAATGATATTGAATCAGAGGTTTCTGGTAAGATTGTAAAAGTATTGGTAGATGACTCATCTCCAGTAGAATTTGACCAACCTTTATTCTTGGTAGATCCATCTTAATAAATTTTAAGAGTTGAATAGTTTAATGCCAAAATTTAATATTGGTCTTTAAGCCCATTTAAAACTTAAAACTTAAACTTAAAATTTTAAAAGATGTTTAAAAAAATACTTATTGCAAATAGGGGAGAAATTGCACTGCGCATCATTAGAACCTGTAAGGAAATGGGAATAAAAACTGTTGCAGTTTATTCCAAGGCGGATGAAGAAAGCCTGCACGTAAGATTTGCAGATGAAGCTGTATGTATTGGCCCAGCACCCAGTAGTGAATCCTATCTTAAAATACCAAATATCATTGCCGCTGCAGAAATAACAAATGCAGATGCCATACATCCAGGATATGGATTTTTATCAGAAAACGCTAAGTTTTCCAAGATTTGTGCAGAGCACGAAATTAAATTTATTGGCGCTTCAGAAGAGCATATAGATAGAATGGGAGATAAGGCATCCGCCAGAGAGACTATGAAAAAAGCTGGTGTGCCCACCATTCCTGGTTCTAATGGTTTGTTGAAATCTGTTAATGAGGCCAAGAAAATTGCCAAGAAAATGGGCTATCCTGTTATGGTAAAAGCAACTGCTGGTGGTGGTGGTAAAGGAATGCGTGCGGTTTGGAAAGAAGAGGATATGGAAGATCTTTATGAGAGTGCTGTGCAAGAAGCTACAGCTGCTTTTGGAAATGGCGCAATGTACATGGAGAAGTTGATTGAAGAGCCAAGACATATTGAAATTCAAATTGTTGGAGACCAATATGGAAAAGCATGTCACCTATCAGAAAGAGATTGTTCCATACAAAGACGTCACCAAAAATTGACAGAAGAGACACCTTCTCCCTTTATGACAGATAAACTAAGGGATGCTATGGGAGCTGCTGCTATTTTGGCGGCAGAATATATAAAATATGAAGGAGCGGGAACCGTGGAATTTTTAGTGGATAAGCACCGGAATTTCTATTTTATGGAAATGAACACTCGTATCCAAGTTGAGCACCCAATAACAGAGCAAGTTGTTGATTATGATTTAATCAGAGAGCAGATTTTGGTTGCTGGTGGCGTTCCTATTTCAGGAAAAAACTACATTCCAAAACTACATTCAATAGAGTGTAGAATCAATGCAGAAGACCCCTATAACAATTTTAGACCATCACCTGGTAAAATCACCACTTTACATACACCTGGAGGTCACGGAATCCGTTTGGACACACATGTGTATAGTGGATATACCATACCATCAAATTATGATTCCATGATTGCAAAGTTGATAACAACTGCGCAGACAAGGGAAGAAGCAATAAACAAAATGAAAAGGGCTCTGGACGAGTTTGTAATAGAAGGCGTAAAAACGACTATTCCTTTTCATAGGCAATTGATGGATCATCCAGATTATTTAGCAGGAAACTATACCACTAAATTCATGGAAGACTTTGAAATGGAGCCTTTAAAAGATTATATTTAAATATCATATCATGAAACCGTTCAAAACCT
Organism: uncultured Flavobacteriaceae bacterium; assembly: GCA_964398035.1. Lineage (GTDB taxonomy): Bacteria > Bacteroidota > Bacteroidia > Flavobacteriales > Flavobacteriaceae > Saonia. Next base: position 5,379 of record CAYNLI010000140.1, read on the forward strand.
TTTGAACGGTTTTTTATTAATCACATAGTTGGGAATTACCGATAAACATGTAATTCTCAACGAGAATATTTTTAGTTTAGCTTTTCTGTGACTAATTATGTTTCCCCTAA
>CAYNLI010000141.1:0-5480 GCA_964398035.1 uncultured Flavobacteriaceae bacterium
GATAGGTTATCAACACCCAAAATCAATTGCAACAAAATCGCTGCGTAACACCAGTGAATATGTACAAGTATTGCAGTTTTAGCCTGCAAGGAAAAGGCAAAAACAACGCCAGTATTGAATTCTGAACTAGAATATAGTGCAAATGAAACTCCATCTTCTCCCAAAACAATCAATGCATCAGACATCAAAATAATTCCTATAGAACACGTCTCTACTGTGCTAGAATGTAATAATATTACCATTTACATAGGCCCAGTAGGTGGTGCCAATACTTTTGAAGGGAAAAACAACCCGATTTAATCCTGATTACTGATATCCATGGTGACCATTTTAATGTTGAAACCTTACAAGGAATTGGATACGAAAAAAGCTAAGATCATTGTTCCACAAGCTGTAGCTGACAAAATGCCCAAAGAATTTACAGCCCAATTGGGTATTTTAAACAACGGGGAATCCAAGGAGCGTTATGGAATTACCATCGAAGCAAGTTACCCATACCATTTTAGGGGAAGACCGGAGAATGGTGATGTAGTAAAGTTTAAAGAGCTGGTAAACGCAGGAAATAAGGCCATTGAAGTGGTACAGTTGGATTGGTATCCAAATGATGATTTTTGATAAGAAGTATGTCTGGCTGAGCGGAGTAGAGATCTTTAAAAACCTCTCGACTCCGCTTGAGGAGACATCACTATAAGGAATATTACCGTATCAACTTCTTATACTTAATGCGTTTGGGAATTAAATCACCTCCCAAACGTTTCTTTTTGTTCTCTTCATAATCAGAGAAAGATCCTTCAAAGAAATATACCTGGGAATCACCCTCAAAAGCAAGAATATGCGTGCAAACCCTATCCAAAAACCATCTATCGTGAGAGATGACCACCGCACAACCAGCAAAATTTTCCAAACCTTCTTCCAGAGCACGTAATGTATTTACATCCAAATCATTTGTAGGTTCATCCAATAATAAGACATTACCTTCTTCCTTTAGGGTCATGGCCAAGTGGAGTCTATTGCGTTCTCCACCAGACAACATACTGACTTTCTTGTTCTGTTCTCCTCCAGAAAAATTAAACCTGCTTAAATAAGCTCTAGAATTAACTTGTCTGCCACCCATCATAATCAATTCTTGCTCATCACTAAAGTTTTGCCAAATGGTTTTATCTGGATCTATATTGGAATGGCTTTGGTCTACATAGGCAATCTTGGCGGTATCACCAACTAAAAATTCTCCTTTATCTGGGGTTTCTTCTCTCATGATCATTCTAAAAATTGTAGTCTTACCAGCACCATTGGGGCCAATAATACCCACAATTCCTGCTTGTGGCAACTTAAAGTTTAAATCATCATAGAGTAATTTATCATCGTATCCTTTACTTACACCTTTGGCTTCTATTACATTGGTCCCCAAGCGTGGTCCATTGGGGATATAGATTTCCAACTTATCATCCAATTGCTTTTGATCTTGGCTTAAAAGTTTATCGTAGTTCTTTAAACGTGCCTTTTGCTTGGCTTGTCTGCCTTTGGCTCCTTGCCTAACCCATTCCAACTCACGTTCCAAAGTTTTTTGACGTTTAGATGCCTGTTTACTTTCTTGCGCTAGTTTTTTGGATTTTTGATCCAACCAACTAGAGTAGTTCCCTTTCCATGGGATGCCTTCTCCCCTGTCCAATTCTAAGATCCAACCTGCAACATTATCCAAAAAGTATCTGTCATGCGTTACGGCTATCACGGTGCCTTTATACTGTGCCAAATGGTGTTCTAACCAGTGTACGGATTCAGCATCCAAGTGATTGGTAGGCTCATCCAATAAAAGAATTTCTGGTTCCTGCAACAGCAATCTACAAAGGGCTACACGTCTACGCTCCCCACCAGATAAAACACTTATTTTTTTATCAGGTTCCGGTGTTCGCAATGCATCCATTGCTATTTCTAGTTTGGTATCCAACTCCCATGCGTTGGATGCATCAATCTTATCTTGAAGCAGTGCTTGCTTGTCCATGAGTTTTTGCATTTTATCTGCATCCTCATACACTTCGGGTAAACCGAACATGTCATTTATTTTATTGTACTCATCCAGAATTGCTACAGTTTCTGCAACTCCTTCTTTAACAACTTCCAAAACAGTTTTATCTTCATCCAACTGAGGTTCTTGTTCCAAATATCCCACATTATACCCTGGAGAAAAAACAACATCACCTTGGAAATTTTTGTCAACCCCTGCAATAATCTTTAATAAAGTGGATTTACCTGAACCATTGAGTCCCAGGATTCCAATCTTTGCCCCATAAAAGAAACTGAGGTAGATGTTTTTTAAAACTGGAGTATTGGCATTTTTATACGTCTTGGTGACCCCAGACATAGAGAAAATGACTTTCTTATCATCAGACATAATTGATAAAATAAATTAATTGAATTGTTATATTTTTAGGTTGTTCCTTAAGCGAAACACTACGTTTTATACTCTCCCTTTAAGGGCATTAAATACCCAAGCGATAGCAAAAAAACCAACACCAACGGATGCAAACCCCCATCCTGCAACTTGGTCATATCTAAAAGCACCAAGTGCTATAAGTGCCAATCCCACAAATATCATTATAAAAGTGGCCCATGCGAGCACTGTATTCTTATTCATTACCATTTTTTAGTTAGTTTAGTCGAACTCCAAATATCGTGAATTTAAAGGAATACACTAGTAAATACCACTCTATTTTAAGATTCAAAAGGAAAAGTCACTCCTACTTGTCTTCTCACTTCATCCAACAACTCCATTAAATCCAAACTATTTTGGTGCGACCATAAATCACTTTCCAATTTTCCTGCTCGCAAACATTCATGTACTTCTACAATTTCATGGGTATAACCAATACCAGTTGCTGGCAAATCAAATTCTTCTACCTCTCCTCCTTTTTCAAGAGAATACCCTTGAGCTATATGCCACATAGGTCGCAATACCAGAGATGCTTTGCTCCCTGCAATCTTTGCTTTAACTTCTAAGTCTGTGGAAAATCCACTATGTAAGATAGCTTGTGCATTGTCATAAGTAAATATAATTGAGGTCTGTATCTCTACCCCTGTTTTAAAGAAATTAGATTCCGCTATAATTTTATTGGGTTTGCCCAAAAAGAGGTACGCAAGAAAAATAGGGTAAATTCCAATATCTAAAATAGAACCACCTGCCAACATAGGGTTTAAAACTCTACCTTTTTCATCTCTATCCAAACCGTAATAAGTGAAATCTGCATTAACATAACCTACATCTCCTATTGCTCCTTCATCAACCAATTCTTTTACTTTTTTTATTGCTGGATTAAACCTGCTCCACATAGCCTCCATAAGGAATACTTTTTCTTCTTGGGCGGTAGCAATCATTCTCTTTAAATCTTTTGAATTGACAGCAACGGGCTTTTCACAAAGAATGTGTTTTCCATTACGCATGGCCGCAATACTCAATTCTGCATGGGAATCATGTGGTGTAGCAATGTAGAGTGCATCAACTTCATCAAATTTAAACAGTTCATCATAACTTCCAAAAGCTGTAGTAACTCCATATTCTTCAGCAAAATCCTTTGCCTTATCAGTACTTCTTGACGCTACCGCTACCAGTTCACCATCGGATACTAATTTTAAATCATCTGCAAACTTTCTGGCTATTCCTCCAAGACCAATAATACCCCAACGTATTTTATCCTTCATTTTTGTTATTGAGTTTTCTCAAAGTTAATCAATATTACTCCTTATCTTTATCATAATTATAAGAAACATTTAAGAATGGATATCAACTTCAATAAAAACGAAGACCATAATAAATTACTGCTTTCCAAACTGAAAAATCAACTTACAAAAGTGAAGTTGGGCGGTGGCAAACAGCGAATAGAAAAACTACATTCCAAAGGAAAAATGACAGCTAGGGAACGTATAGATTATCTATTGGACGACAAAAAAAACATCATAGAAATTGGAGCTTTTGTAGGTGATGGAATGTATGCAGAACATGGAGGTTGTCCATCTGGTGGTGTTATAGTGAAAGTTGGATATGTTAAAGGAAAACAATGTGTGGTAGTAGCCAATGATGCCACAGTAAAAGCTGGAGCTTGGTTTCCAATAACCGCAAAGAAAAATCTTAGAGCTCAAGAAATTGCTATTGAAAATAAATTGCCCATCATTTATTTGGTGGACAGTGCAGGAGTCTATTTGCCGTTGCAAGATGAAATTTTCCCAGACAAAGAACATTTTGGACGCATTTTTAGAAACAATGCAATTATGAGCAGTATGGGCATTACCCAAATTGCAGCTGTTATGGGCAGTTGTGTTGCCGGTGGAGCCTATCTTCCCATTATGAGTGATGAAGCTTTAATCGTAGATAAAACAGGAAGCATTTTCTTGGCAGGTAGTTATTTGGTAAAAGCTGCCATTGGAGAAAATATTGACAATGAAACTTTGGGTGGCGCAACAACACATTCTGAAATCAGTGGTGTAATCGATTATAAATCCAAGAATGATAAAGATGCTTTGGATACCATTAAAAATATTGTAGATAAAATTGGAGATTTTGACAAAGCTGGCTATAACAGAGCAAAGGCTGAAAAGCCTACTGAAAATCCAGAGGACATTTATGGGATTTTACCAGCATCCCGTTCTAATCAATATGATATGTTGGAAATCATTAAACGGTTAGTGGATAATTCTGATTTTGAACAATATAAAAAAGGTTACGGAAAGACAATTTTAACGGGTTATGCTCGAATTGATGGATGGGCAGTAGGTATAGTTGCCAATCAAAGAAAAGTGGTGAAAACAGCCAAAGGTGAAATGCAATTTGGGGGTGTTATTTATTCAGATTCTGCTGATAAAGCAACCCGATTCATTGCTAATTGCAACCAAAAGAAAATTCCGCTTGTTTTTCTACAAGACGTTACTGGGTTTATGGTAGGCAGTAAAAGTGAGCAAGGTGGTATTATTAAAGATGGTGCCAAAATGGTCAATGCAGTAAGTAATTCTGTAGTGCCAAAATTCACCGTGATTATTGGTAATAGTTACGGAGCAGGAAACTATGCCATGTGCGGAAAGGCATATGATCCTAGGTTAATTGTAGCTTGGCCCAGTGCCGAACTTGCCGTAATGAGTGGTAATTCTGCAGCAAAAGTATTGTTGCAGATAGAAAAAGCATCTTTGGAAAAGAAAGGCGAAAAGATTACAGAAAAAAAAGAAGCTGAACTTTTTGATAAAATCAAAAAAAGGTATGATGATCAAGTCTCTCCTTATTATGCAGCTGCCCGATTGTGGACAGACGCAATCATAGATCCTTTAGAAACACGTACATGGATTTCCATGGGTATTGAAGCTGCAAATCATGCTCCTATTGAAAAACGTTTTAATATGGGGATTTTACAGGTTTAAAACTTTTATCCATATTATACTGTATAAATAAAACAAGCGGTGTTCTTAACAAGAATCTCATTTTAATTAGACACAATAGTACT
>CAYNLI010000142.1:0-5428 GCA_964398035.1 uncultured Flavobacteriaceae bacterium
CTATACGTTATACTTCTATATCTATTCATCATTTTTTGTATTCGTTATCCAAGTATCTATTTTCTCTTCCAATAATACCAAAGGCAAACTGCCCGAGTTTAATATTTGGTTATGAAACTCTTTAACAGCAAAAGAGTCCCCAAGAGCATCTTCTGCTTTTTTACGAAGTTCCCTAATTTTTAACTGTCCAATTTTATAAGACAATGCCTGTCCAGGTCCCACCATATAGCGTTCTATTTCAGAAATGATGCCCGCCTCTGATTCTGCCTCATGGTCCAAAGAATATTGAATGGCCTTCTCACGGGACCACCCCATGGCATGCATACCAGAATCTACCACTAGCCTAATTGCTCTATGCATTTCCGCACTCAACATTCCAAAATATTGATACGGATCTGTATACAGCCCCAATTCTTTTCCCAAAGATTCCGAATACAGGGCCCAACCTTCTACAAACACACCCATACCTTCTGCATGCTGAAAGGTTGGCAAGTTTTTATTCTCTTGTTGCAATGACAATTGGTAATGATGTCCTGGAATGGCTTCATGGAGAAACAATGATTCATCTTGAAACTTGTTATAGCTCTTTACATCAGGAATGGGCACATAAAAAGTCCCCGGTCTGGACCCATCTTTGGATCCTGCAAAATACTCCGCCGATGCTGATGCCTCTCTAAAAGCCTCAACCCTTCTCACCTCAAAGTCAGCTTTTGGTTTTAAGTCAAAAAGTTTGCTCAAATTGTCCTTCATCCTATCATGGATATCATTAAAATTGGCAATTACTTGTTCTGCATCTGTAAATGGCATCTGTTCTGGACTGCTTCTCACAAAGTCAAAAAAAGTTTTCAAATCTCCCTTAAAACCAATCTCTTCCTTCACCTTTTCCATTTCAGCCGAAATCCGTTCCACTTCCTGTAGCCCCAAAGCATGTATCTCTGCTGCGGTCATATTAGTAGTGGTATGGTATTTTATTAGATATTGGTAGGCTTCTTGTCCATTTGGCAATGCGCCAATACCTGAAGTTTCTGTACCTACGGGCAAATATTTTTTAGTTAAAAACTGTTTTAATTCTGAATGGATTGGGTTCAGTTTGGCAACGATCATCTCTTTATACACATTCTCCAAGTGACTTTTCTCTTCATCAGAAAAATCATCTGGCAACATTTTTATAGGACCATAAAATAAATGACTTTCAACATCCGCAACTATATATCCATCCAATTGGGTTATCAATCTTTTTATGATTGACTTGGGCATCACCACTCCCTTTTCCATGCCCTCTTCCATATTGGCAATGGCCGTTTGCAACCACTCCACATAATTATCCACTCGCTTTAACCAGTTTTCATAGTCGGTTACGGTTGTAAAAGGTTGTGCCCCTTTTCCACTTCCCAAAAGCCCTATTTCCAAGTGAAAGGAAAATATTTGGTTGATGGGCATCAATTCAAAATTGGGTAAATCGAACATAGGGGAAGCTATGGTTACCAAATCATTGGTCAACCCTTCCTTTTTTATTTCACAGTCCCATTTCATTACACCCAAGCTTGACTTTTGCGATGCTGATAAAACTGACTCGTCAATACTAGCGATACGCTCCAAAAAAGTGGTATAGCTTTTTACTAATTTTTGTTGATGCTCATCAGATATATAATTGGGCAAATAATCATTGTAGGCGCCATCCCCAGAGCGGGTGGCCTCCAAAGGGTTTATTTCTAGTTTAAACTCATGAAAATCTGTAAAAAGGTTATCTAGAGCAACAATTGCATCCTCATTGACCGTGGGTTTTTCTTCTTTACAGCTATATATAACAGTAAAAAGAGTCAATGCAAGCATCCGCAACTTCATATACTTTGATTTTACTCAAATTTAAGGAAATTAAGAAGATGAAACGGTGTTCATAAAAAACTGTTTCTAGATGCTAATTTTCAATGCGATGTCTAGGGATTTTACTTGAAAGACCTTTCAACTTTACTTCGACTCCGATCAGCACAGGCAGCTCAAGGTGACATATGAACTTTAAGCAATCTATTTCTTCATTTCCCCAGTATCGTAATTTAACAAAAGGAAAAAAACTATGAGTGAATTAGTACTGCTTATTATCCAAACAACTTCCTAAACTTTTCAGGACACTCTTTCTCTACCCGCATTTTTTCTTTGGTAAAGGGATGTGTAAATTCTAAAGAAAAAGCATGGAGGTACATGCCTTTTCCTTTTAAAACTAAGCCTTCCATACCATATACCGCATCACCTAAAACGGGATTCCCAATGGCTGTCAAATGTTTTCTTAACTGGTGTCGTCTACCAGTTTCGGGGGATAGTTGCGCCAAATTTAAAAATCCAAACCGTTTAGAAGGTACTGTTGCAAGGACTTTATAAAAAGACAGCGCATCTTTACCGTCTACCTTAATATCTATACTTCCATTTTCTTGCATATCACCAATAGTGACCGCTAGATAGGTTTTTGAAATCTCTTTGTTTTCAAACAATTTATTCAATGCCAAAATACTGGCGGTTGTTTTTCCAACCAGTAAAAGACCTGTGGTGGGATAATCCAAACGATGTACAGGTTGTGGGTGTACGGCATCTCCCAGCTCACTTTTCTTAAGATTTTGTTGCAAGCCATTGGCAACCGTTTTAAAAGCATTGCCACTGGTCAATATACCCGCTGGTTTGTTGATAATGGCTAAGTAATCATCCTCATACACTACTTCTAAATTGAGCAGCAACTTTCTTTTCCCCTTGAGAGGAGTTGAGAGGTTTATTGCAATTTCTGGATTGTAGGTAATTACCTCATTCCCCTTGATAAACATGGCCGTAGTTGCAATTTTTCCATCAACAAAAAGCAATTTCTTTTTAATGGCTTTCTTTAAAGCAGATTTGGTAGCAATGGTGGTAAAAATACCCACACCATATTCCTGTAATCGGATTGGAATTTCTTGTAAGGGAGCAATATGCGTTTCTATAAGAGGTGTTTTTAATTGATACAGCAATTTAGGGAATATTTAAAAATAACTAACAGTCACCTCGAGCGAAGTCGAGAGGTCTTTAGTTTCTTTTTGTGATAACAAATTCCGCACGGCGGTTTTGTTGTCGTCCCTCCTCAGTATCATTCTCTGCCACTGGTTGTTCCCCGCCATGACCTTGCCAACTCACTTGGTTTTTGTGCATTCCCAATTCAATTAAATATTTTCCTACTGCCTTTGCACGATTATTGGAAAGCCCTCGGTTATGTCCTTTAGCCCCTTGGCTATCCGTATGCCCGTGAATGGTGATGTGCAAGGTTTCATCATGCCTTATTTCATTGTACAACTGTTGCTAACTTTGCTGGGCGGTTTTCTGGAGTTTATACTCATCAAACAGAAACAATACCTTTTCAAATACATTGGTCTTGTCCAGCTCCAATGTCGCGCTAATCTTATTTGGATTCTCTGGTAGCACCGAAACCAAATCCACATAATAATAAGCGCCTTTCTTTACCTTTTTGCCAATTTTATGGCGCCTGGTAGCTGCATTATTTTTATAGTTTCCTAGAATCAAAAAATTCTCTGTACCCTTGGCTACCATTTCTGTACTAACCAATGTCCATGTGTCCTTATCATTATAGAAAGCAGCACTTTCAATATATATCATATGATAGGTATTATCCTTAATTTTATAGCGTTGCTGCCCAGAAAGCACTTTCTTGGTGGACAATTGTAATTTTTGCTCAGAAAACAAAACACCAAAATCTCGAATGGCCATATCAGATTCATCTGCCCAACTGATGTAAAAAGAAACGGTGTATTTTTCACCTTTTATCAAGGTGGTTTTTAATTCTGCTTGGATGTACTCACGGTATTCATTGGGCGCATGCATATAGAGCCCCACATAACCCTGTCCAAAATCTGCCCCTTGGCTACCATTGAAATTTTTTGGTGCACCCATAATAGTACTACAGGTGTTAAAATAATCGGTACTTCCACCTGTTGGGGAAGACCAATAACGGACATCCTCCCCAAAATTACCCATGCTTTTGGGGCACTCCATATACTCCTCAAAGCTGGGGTTTTTTACTAGATTTTGACCCACAACCAATACGCACTGAAAAAGGCACAGTACCTTAATTGCAATACTCCTTGTTTTTTTGTCAAAAACAGCCTTCATAAATTAAAAACTATTGATTCCTTAAAATTAAGACATCTAGAAATAGAAGTTTATGTACTTGCGGTGTATTTAATTATCTTCCTCAAACACAGTTTCTGATAGGGCGTTATTTTCATATTTTTTACTTGAGCCGTTCTTGGTCAACACAAATTCTGCCCTACGGTTTTTTTGCCTACCAATATTAGTTCCATTTGTAGCAACAGGATGACGATTTCCCTTCCCTTTCCAGCTAATTCTGTGCAAAGCAATACCTTTGTCTATCAAATAATCTGCAACTTCTTTTGCCCTGTTGTTAGAAAGTTTCTGATTGTGCTGTTCTCCTCCCCTATTGTCTGTATGGGCAAATATGCTTACAAATAGAGATGGGTCCTCTTTTAGTCTTATACATAGGTTCTGTAAACTTTCACTGTACTTTTTTTGAAGGTCATATTTATCTGTTATAAACTCCACATCATTAAAAACGTACACCTTGTTCAATTTATACTCTTCTATTGTCTCTACATGTTTGATAAAGGTCACGGATACCATGTCCAAATAATAATAAGCGGCCTTTCTTCCTTTTCCATTCTTTTTCTCATGTAACTTGGTCAGTGAGTTACTTTTAAAATTACCCAACGTAATAAAATTTTCCGTGCCCTTTGCCATGAATTCGGCAGAAATCAAGGTCCAATCCAATCTATCTTGATAGAACCCAGAGCTGGATTTTCTCACAAAATTATAGGAATTGCCATTTTTACTGCCATTTACAAGTCTTGTCAAAGGTTTCTTTGTAGCCTCTATAACTCTTTTACTAGAAAAAAGAACTTCAAAATCTTTAATTGCAAAATCAGATTTATCAGATAAACTAATGTAGAATGATATGTTATATACGCTGCCTTTTTTTAAGGTTTCTAAAAGTTCTGCCTGCAAGTATTCCCTATAATCATTTGGGGCATACATGTACAGGCCTGCATAACCTTCTCCAAATTTTGCTGCTTGTGAACCATTAAAATTGTTGGGGACTCCCATAGAACTGCTACAGGTGTTAAAATAATCCGTAGTTCCAAAGGTTGAAACAGACCAGCTTTTTACATCTTGGGACAGATTACCCATTTCTTCAGGGCAATTGTTATTCAACTCAAAACTAGGATTTTTGACCAGGTTCTGACCAATGGCCAAAATAGGCAAGATGCAAACCAAAATGGAGGTAATGTAATTTTTAACCAATAACATTATTTTAAAATTCTAATCTTTTTCTTATACCACTACTACTAACCTGAGTTCGATTAATAATATTTGATTTTTA
>CAYNLI010000143.1:0-5425 GCA_964398035.1 uncultured Flavobacteriaceae bacterium
TTTTATAGAAGAAGATGTATTGCATAATGAGCCTTTTAACATGAGCCTTAAAAACCACTACCCCATTGATGCCCAGCATAATGTTTTAAAGCGAATTATTTTTCCTGAACAATTTGAGGAAAATGAACAATTTCAACTAAGTGAAATACAACGAGAGTTTTTATTGAGCGCCATGTCCAACTTACCCAAAGATACGGGGTACAATCCTGAAACGTATTATGACAGTTATGGTAAATTCTTCATCTATGGGGATTCTAAAGAGAATATTCCAGAACATGTGAAAATCTACAACAAAGTAGGCTTTGCCTATGGTACCACAACGGATTGTGCCTATATCATAGATTCCAAAAATAATGTGGAATTTATTTTAACAGCTACATTATTGGTCAACAAAAATGGTATCTTTAATGACAATATTTATGAGTTTAAAGAAATTGAGCTTCCGTTCTTAGCACAATTAGGACGGGAACTTTATAATTTTGAACTCGAAAACAAATAACAAACCAATGGTAAATAATTTTAAAGAACAACTATGAAAAGCATATTGCCAGCACTTGCACTTGTGTTTTTAATTTCTTGTGGAAATACAAAAAATGATAATAAAGCAAACTTTCCAAAATTACATGAAATGGCAGAAAACATCCCCAATAAAGAAAATGTATGGGTTTTTATCATGGCTGGCCAATCCAATATGGCTGGGCGTGGTATAGTAGCTCCACAGGACACCATACCAAATCCAAGAATTTTGTCCATAAATTCCAAAAACAAATTAATCCTCGCCAAAGAACCCCTTCACTTTTACGAACCCAATTTAGCAGGGTTAGATTGTGGACATTCTTTTGGAAAAACTCTTCTGGAGCATGTTCCCGATAGTGTCTCGCTATTGATTTTACCAACAGCTGTAGGCGGTAGCTCTGTTACACAATGGGTAAACGACTCTATTTATAGGGATGTACAATTGCTAACCAACTTTAAGGAGAAAGTAGCCATAGGTGAAAAATACGGCACCATTAAAGGCATTTTATGGCACCAAGGAGAGAGCGATGCTAATGCTCATGACATTCCGCTGTACAAAGACAAACTATCTTCTTTGTTTTATACTTTTAGAACTACGATCGGCAATGATTCTCTCCCAATAATTTTAGGAGAATTGGGTGCTTATTCTGAAACTCAAGAAGAATGGGGAGCCATCAATAAAATCATTAATGAATTTCCATCTACCGATGAGAATACTAGTGTAATCTCATTATCAGATTTAAAGGACAAAGGAGATGAGGTTCATTTTAATACGAAAGGATTTAGAACTATGGGCAAACGTTATGCTGAAGCTTACATTAAACAGTCAAACTAATATGAACAAACTTATACTCTTTCTTTTCGTATTTCTTTTATTACTTGCCAGTTGTAAAACTGAAAAAATAACCGACATTCAACCCAATACCGTACTACCATCGCCTCAACAATTGGCCTATCAAAAAATGGAAATGGTAGGGTTTATTCATTTTACAGTAAATACTTATACCGATAAGGAATGGGGTTATGGAGATGAAAGTCCTGAAATTTTCAATCCTACAAAACTGGATGCAGAACAATGGGTATTGACCGCAAAAGCCGGCGGCATGAAAGAACTGATACTAACAGCTAAACACCATGATGGCTTTTGTCTTTGGCCAAGCAAATTCACAGAGCACAGTGTTAAAAACAGTCCCTATAAAAATGGTGAAGGGGATGTGGTCAAGGAATTTGTAGATGCCTGTCATAAGCATGGGCTAAAGGTTGGCTTATACTTATCTCCATGGGACAGAAACCATGCAGAGTATGGCACACCAGAATATATTACCTACTACCGAAACCAATTAAAAGAATTACTGACCAACTATGGAGAAATTAATGAAATCTGGTTTGATGGTGCCAACGGTGGTGACGGTTTTTATGGCGGTGCCAATGAAGAACGAAAAATAGATAGAGAAACGTATTACGATTGGAAAAACACCTTTGCCCTTGTAAAAGAACTACAACCCAATATTTTAATTTTTTCCGATGCAGGGCCCAATATCAGATGGGTAGGCAATGAACATGGACATGCTGGGCAAACATTTTGGTCCACCATCAACGCTGATAAATTAACCATTGGAGGTTCCATGTCCGATTATTTGAATATAGGGGAGTCCAATGGAAATGCTTGGCTCATTGGGCAATGTGATGTTTCCATAAGACCAGGATGGTTTTATCATGAAACTCAAGACAGTTTAGTAAAATCCCCAAAAGAATTGGTGGATATCTATTATAAATCTGTAGGTAGAAATGGTGTTCTTTTAGTGAATCTTCCTCCAAACAAAGAAGGTTTACTATATGATACTGATATTAACAACCTAAAAGGGTTCAAACAAATTATTGACCATACATTTGAAACCAATTTAATTAAAGAGGCCAGTATAAATGCTTCCAATTACAGATTGGATGATGATTATTTTTCTCCCAACAACCTACTGGATGAAAACCCAAATACTTATTGGGCAACTGATGACAATATGGTTTCGGCGGAACTGGTCATAGAAACAGAGAAGCCTGTTACTTTTAATAGATTGATGCTACAAGAACCTATTAAATTTGGGCAAAGGATTCAGGGATTTGAAATTTTAGCCAACATAAACAATGAATGGAAAACTATAGCCAAAGAAACTACTATTGGATATAAACGACTGTTACAAACTGAAAAAATCACCACAAATCAAATAAAATTGAAAATAATGAAAACCAATAACGTTCCTGCGCTATCTAGTTTTGAAGTATATTATGCTAAAGAAGAATAGCGTTAATTTACAAGAATACCATACAAATCAACCCTTCGACTCCGCTCAGGATGACATTACGATATTAATTCCCCATATAAATCAAAGTCAGCAGCCTCTGTAATTTTTACATCAACAAATATTCCGGTTTTTATATACTGCGTAGTAGCATCTATTAAAACTTCATTATCAACATCTGGAGAATCAAATTCAGTACGAGCAACATAATAATTACCCTCTTTACGGTCAATAACACATTTAAAAGTCTTGCCTATTTTTTCTTGATTCAACTCCCAAGAAATCTGTGACTGTAATTCCATGATTTCATTGGCTCGTTCTTGCTTTACTTCCTCTGGAACATCATCTTCCAAACTATAAGCGTGCGTATTCTCCTCATGGCTATAGGTAAAACAACCCAAACGTTCAAAACGCATTTCTTCTACCCATTTTTTTAGGGTATCAAAATCTTCTTGGGTCTCACCTGGATAACCCACAATTAAAGTGGTACGTATGGTCATATTAGGAACTGCTACCCTAAAATCCTTTAATAATTGTGTTGTCTTGGTCTTTGTAGTTCCCCTGCGCATGCTCTTTAAAATAGAATCAGATATATGCTGCAATGGAATATCCAAATAATTGCAAATCTTTGGTTCGTCCTTCATTACCTGTAACACATCCAAAGGAAAACCTGTTGGAAAAGCATAGTGCAAACGAATCCATTCAACTCCCTCTACTTTTACCAATTCTTGCAGCAATTCAGCTAAATTTCGTTTTTTATACAGATCCAGTCCATAATAAGTAAGGTCCTGTGCTATCAAAATCAGCTCTTTAACTCCTTTTGCTGCCAGCTTTTTTGCTTCAATGACCAAATCTTTAATCGGCTTGCTTTTATGCTTACCACGCATCAAGGGAATCGCACAAAAAGAACAAGGTCTGTCGCAACCTTCCGCAATCTTTAAATAGGCATAATTCTTTGGTGTGGTCGTTAAGCGCTCCCCTATCAGTTCATGCTTATAATCCGCTCCCAATGCTTTTAATAAATTGGGAAGCTCACTGGTGCCAAAATACTCATCCACATTAGGGATTTCCTTCTGCAAATCTGGTTTATAACGTTCACTTAGGCATCCAGTGACAAAAACTTTGTCCACTTCTCCTGCCTCTTTTTTCTTTACATACTCCAAAATGGTATTTACACTTTCTTCCTTGGCGTTGTCTATAAAGCCACAAGTATTGATTACCACCACATTGCCTTCACCCTCATGCACCACCTCTTTTTTATTGGCTTTTAACTGCCCCATGAGTACTTCGGAATCGTACACATTCTTTGAGCAACCTAAAGTAACTACATTGATTTTGTTCTTTTTAAGTGATTTTGTTCGCATGAATCAGAAAATGAGGTGCAAAAATACAATTTGATATATGAAGAAGCTTATTTTAAAAACTATTTTTCCATATCCAGCGTTAAACCTTTACATCTAAATTGAAGTCAAATAACTGATATACAACTACCAAACAATATTATAAAACCTCAAATCATACTTTTAGCCACCATAACATTCATACTAAACACTTCTTGCTCCAAGAATTTAAATCCTGAGCCTAAAAACACAAATAATTCTTCTGAAACAGAATCTGAAAACTTATATTTTCCTCCTCTAAATTCTGATGTTTGGGAAACCACATCAATTTCTGATTTAAACTGGAATACTAACGCAGAAGAGCCGTTCTTAATTCTGGATTGTTCAAAGGAACAAGCCAATCGTTCATAAACTCATCTTAAGCAGACAAAGGTTGTACAAACAGGCCCAATAAGGCAAGAAAACAACTGGTCTTTAATATTTTCATTACTTGGTAGTTTGGTTAAATGTATTGATGTAATTTAAGAAAAATAAAGCAAATCTTTCTTCTATGAAGCTTATCTAAGAGGGTTTAATCAATTAACTCTTTCCAAGCGTTGATGTTCTTTTGATTCAACCGCACAAACTCATCCTTATCTTCTGCATTTGCCAATTTTAACGACTTTTTCGCAGAACCAATAGCTGCTTTATAATCTCCCAATGCAGCTTCTACCAAAGATTTTACCCGATGAAAATAATACGTATCCCCACCCAACTCAATGGCTTTGCTTAAATACTCTAAAGCTCTTGGATATTCCTTTTCCTGTTCCTGAAAATAACGTGCGGCTTCATAATAGGTCTGGGCTGTTGGGTTTTCTTTTAATTGCATGGCAATCTCCTCTTGCATCAAAGCATCCGTGTCCACAGTAATGGGAATGGTGATTTTAGTGTGCTCCCAAAGCCATACCATATTGGCAGAATTATAATCAATACCATCAAAGGTAATCAGGAAATTTTCTTGAAAGCTGGTTGTTTTCTCAGGAACAACGGTAACTCTAAATACATCTTCATTAGAATCATAAGCGTTTCTCCCATCTCCCCAATGACTTGTATTTTTATG
The DNA here is from genome assembly GCA_964398035.1 of uncultured Flavobacteriaceae bacterium. Classification (GTDB taxonomy): domain Bacteria; phylum Bacteroidota; class Bacteroidia; order Flavobacteriales; family Flavobacteriaceae; genus Saonia. The sequence goes on from CAYNLI010000143.1 coordinate 5,250, forward strand.
AAAAACCACTTCCCATGAATCCAATTGTGGAAATGCATAAAGAGCATAAGCTCCTTTAGGTAATATATTTCCCATTACTTCAATATCTGAATCCACAGTTATTTTGGTAGATTCATTGGCCCCAACACGCCAAATACGACCATAAGGCACCAAACTTTCCTGTCCATTTGATTGGT
>CAYNLI010000144.1:0-5423 GCA_964398035.1 uncultured Flavobacteriaceae bacterium
CCATAATATTGTTATGGTATGGTGTATGGATTTTGATGTTAATTTTGGTCATAGATAGCATGTTTCTAATGTATTGCTTTTATCAATCCTTTTAAAAAATTATTAATATCAAAATCTGGATTTTCTGCCAATCCAGTTCTCACCACTACCAAGTCTTTTGATGGGATTACAAACACATATTGTCCCTGAAATCCATTGGCAGAAAAAAGATCTTTGGGAACATCAGGATATTTACCATTGGCATTGAGCCAAAAGTGGGCACCATATGTTCCATTTGATTTTGGCGTAGACTCGGAGATATAATCTACCCATTCTGAGGAAAACAGTTGTTCACCGTTCCAATTCCCTTTATTTAAATACAATTGTCCAAATTTGGCCCAATCCCTTGTACTGGCCCATCCATAAGACGAACCAACAAAATTACCTTCCGCATCTGCTTCCATGAGCATACTGTGCATCCCAATTTTATCAATCAAAGCAGCATATGGGAAATCTAAATATTCCTGATGCGTTTTAAACTGCATTCTTAAAATCCCTGAAAGTAAATTGGAAGTTCCTGAAGAATAGTTCCATACCTCAATAGGAGGTGCTATGGCTTCTTTTCCTGCCTGTGCCTTTGTCATATCAGCATCCAAGAACAGCATTTTTGTAACATCAGAAATACCTGCATATTCCTCCTCCCATGCCAATCCACTTTGCATGCGCAACAAATGGTTCAACGTAATATTTTTTCTGGCATCATTTTGCCATTCCTTGATTGGAGCCAAATCATCTACCTTCAATTTACCTTGATATTCTAAAATACCATACAACGTAGCCAAAAGACTTTTGGTCATGGACCAACCCAAAATTGGGCTATCTGGTCCAAAATCTTCTATATATTTTTCTGCAATAAGATGTCCTTTGTACAAAACTAAAACAGTACGCGTTTTTTGAACTTCTGGATTGGAAAAAGCAGTATCCATAGCCTTATTCAATACTTCATAATCTATGGCTTCAAAAATAGAATCTTTAATTCCATTGTGACCATAAGGATAAGGGAGTGTGTCCAGTATTTGGACACGGTTTGGAAACAATGTAAGTTGATTCTCAAAATCTTCAGGAACCAAAACCACACCCAAACCTTTTCTAAAAATAGCTTTTCGGTTTTTTAGGCCGTATACATTTGCATATGCCGACTTTTGATTTTGATCAATTTCTACTTCTGCTAATTTAATCAAGGGAACATTATGGTCATTAACAATAACAGATTCTGTTGTTCTATTGCCTATAAAAACATTAGATGCCATACTTTTTGCCGCAAAGCCCGATATAATATCTAATTTAGGATAATTGACCATAAAAAGAATAGCCAATACCCCAAGTAACAATACAAAAAACCATTTAATCCATTTCAGCTTCATATGCGTAATAAAATTTTAAATATTAATCCTATTGAAAGGCAAAATACATGCATTGCTCATCTCCCAAGTTCCTAATTGCATGGAGAATGTTAGATGCTGCATAATATACATCTCCTACTGGTCATTGCAGTTAAGCTGCCCGGGCACACAATAAATCCGAAAAGAAAAATTCCAGGCAATAGGGATTTGAATATTTTTTTAATGTTGCTCATGTGGTTGGTTTTCAGTTAGTCAAATTGGTTTTAAGAAGTGAAAATACTAATTATTCTTTTCATAAATTAATTACGCATGCTTTAGCGTTCTTAAGAGTATTATTCTTTTCTTTATATCTTTAAACCAACCTATGAAAGTACTAGTCTGTCTAAATATACCTGATGTAGGTATAGCCCTAATGAAAAGTGAAGGGATTGAGATGATTAAATGGACAAATGATTTACCCATGACCGCTAAAGAACTAAATACGGAAGCTAAAGAATATGATGCTTTGCTTACCACAAGTAATTATAAAATTGACAAAGTTTTTCTTGAGGAAAATACCCTGAACAATTAACCATACTATGAAAAAATTTATTCTTCTCTTTAGTTTAATCTGTTTGGCGTCTTGTAATATTTCCAAACAAATAGTTGACAGACCCATTGTTTTTGATGAAGAACGAGAGGAATTGACATTGGAGTATTTATCCAATCGTTATGGTCTTGAACAACAAACGTCTGCCATTACACCTAAAATGATTGTTCTGCACTGGACCGCTATCCCTACGCTAGAAGCATCCTTTAAGGCTTTTGAACATTCAAAACTACCTAATACACGTCCAGATATTACTAATGCAAGTGCATTAAATGTTTCTTCTCAATTTTTGATAGACCAAGATGGGACCATTTATAGGCAAATGCCCGAAACAACCATGGCAAGGCATGTCATAGGACTCAACCATTGTGCTATAGGAATTGAAAATGTTGGCGGTACTGAGGGTGTTCCTCTTACTAAAAGGCAGTTAAAAGCCAACATAAGGTTGGTAAAATATCTTTCATCAAAGTATACTATTGAATATCTTATTGGACATTATGAGTACACCAACTTTGTTGGGCACGAACTTTGGTTGGAGAAGGATGATGGCTACCGTACAGAAAAGACAGACCCAGGAAAAGATTTCTTGGAAAAAGTGAAGAAAGCCACTAAAAAGTATAATTTTAAACAGACACCAATTAAAAAATAATGAAGAATAGTATTTTATCAATCTTATGTATACTGAGCGCCTTTGTATATGGGCAAGAAAAAGATGTTACAACAAACTTGTATGATACGTATGAGCAATACAAAGAGACTACCATAGGGAAACGCCGAATAAAACATGTGGACATTCAACCACTTATTGTCAAATATACCCAAAACCCTAAATTCATTGTCCAGAAAGTAGGAGAGTCCATTGAAGGAAGAAGCTTATCCTTAATCAGTATTGGTACAGGAGAAATCAATGTTTTTCTCTGGTCGCAAATGCACGGAAACGAACCTACTGCCACACAGGCCATTTTTGATATCTTAAACTTTTTAGACAGCCCAGATTTTGCTGAAGAAAAGAAGGAAATACTAAAACATTTAACCCTTCATTTTTTACCCATGCTAAATCCTGATGGGGCAGAGGTGTACCAAAGAAGAAATGCATTGGGAGTAGATATTAATCGTGATGCCTTACGGTTACAATCTCCGGAAGGACAAACATTAAAAAAGGTCAGGGATAGTCTAAATGCAGATTTTGGATTCAATCTTCATGACCAAAGTACTTATTACAACGCAGAACTGACTAGTAAACCTGCAACAATATCCTATTTGGCAACAGCATACAATTATGAGAAGGATATGAACGATGTACGAGCCAATGCCATGAAAGTCATTGTATACATGAACAATATTATTCAAAAATATGCCCCAGGACAGGTAGGGAGATACAGTGATGATTTTGAACCTAGGGCCTTTGGTGACAACATTGCAAAATGGGGCACTAGCCTTATATTAATTGAGTCTGGAGGATATACCAATGACATAGAAAAACAAGAAATCAGAAAGTTGAACTATGTGTCTATCATTTCTGCCCTATATACCATAGCAAATGGTTCGTATAAGGAAGAACCCGTAGAAGACTATGAAAAAATTCCGCAGAATGACAAAAAGTTATTTGATTTAAAAATTGAAAATGTCACCTATGAACTACTGGGCAAAAATTATATTTTAGATTTGGGTATTCATCGTCTTGAAGTGGACAATGAAACCCATGACGATTTTTATTACAGTAGTAGAATCATGGACCAAGGCGATTTATCTACCTATTATGGGTATGAAACCTTGAATGCCAAAGGATACAAACTTAAAGTGGGAAAAGTATTTCCAAAAAGTTTTATATCCATAAACGATATTTCAAAACTGGATATTATGTCCCTTTTAAAATTGGGCTATGCTTATCTAAAAGTTACTGACATTCCGTTGGAAATTGTTTCTACAAAAGTCCCGTTACATCTAGTCAGTCCCAAATTTGAACAACCAAAGCTCTATATGGAAATAGGTATTAACCCGACTTTCTTTTTAGAAAAAGACGGACAATTGACACATGCAGTAATCAATGGGTTTCTTATCGACCTAGATTCAGAAAAAACCAATTTTAAAAATGCTATGATTATTAGGTAGGGTATTAGTACCCGAAGCTAAAATTCATTTGTGAACCATTTACCATTAAGTAAATAAACATTATGAATAGGGCAGTAACAATTGTGGAGAATAAAAATAATACTACTCCTCTATATCCTTTGGAAAGGTCACCAATTGCACTGTTTTGAATAATTTCATTTAATACATCCATGATTTCTACTTTTTAAGTTACACATTCAGTTTTAGTTTTTAGGATGTAAGATTTTATTAGTTATCTTATGGTTAGTATATATAAAACAACTATCAAGCCAAAAACCCTACTTAAGAGTAGGGTTTTATTAAAATGAATATCAAAATATGTTTAATCAAAAAGTAGCTGCATGACTCTCAACTAAATGTCCATTTTTTTGTTGCAAGTCCAGTAAAAAATAATTCGACTATTGGCGCAGTAAATGCTGGCAAACAAAACCTTCAAATTCCATTACACAATGATTTTTGGAGTTTTCTTTCTTATTCTTTTAGGAATAGTTATTCACATCCCCCAGTAAACCCTGTAGCATTAAACTTAGTTTGTACAGCACCTTGAAGACCGCCGTTTGTAACTTGTATGGCTAAATTATTTTCACCACTACCATCTCGTTTTGGGCTGCAATATTCAAATAGATAAAAACTATTAGCCTGTTGGGATACTCGGAAAGAAATATCATTGAATGTGGTTTCCAGGTCCTCTTTATTCCCTGCAAAAACGCTGAAAGTCTTCCCAATTTGGGTTAAAACATCAGTATCAATCTCTGCTCCAAGACCAATTGAAAAGAATGAAATATTAGAGTTTGCATCGTTTACTTTCTCAAGAGCAGCACTCTCTGTAAAACGAGAGGCTTGATCCGTACCATCTGTAAAGACTACTATAGATACTGCTCCTATAATGTCATTACTTGTATTTGTATCAATCAAATCTTCTGCAATAGTAGTAACTTTTATGACCGCACCATATAAATCTGTGGATGGGTCGTTGCTGATGTCTGTAGTAATCCCTTCTATAGCAGCTGTTAATTCACTTTTTGAAGAGCTTAAATCGTTCAATAAATGCAGCTCATCTTCACCATCAAACCAATAAATGGCCATCTTAAAAGATTCTTCACTAACTGTAGGCATCACATTATCAATAAAACTTAGAGAAGCCGTTTTTAATTCATCCAAACTACTACTCAATACACTGTTGCTTAAATCCAACACCAACAACGTATTGTTCTTAAAGATTTGTGACCTAGAGGAAATGCGGGCCAAAGATTCTGATGTGGAAATGGTATTGAAACAGTCATCATTTCTTCCCTGCTCATATATAGTAAATTGATTTGCAGTTAATCCTGGAATGGGAT
>CAYNLI010000145.1:0-5411 GCA_964398035.1 uncultured Flavobacteriaceae bacterium
GGATGTACCTCTTGACAGTTTAGTAAAAATTTCTGGTATAGATACTATAAGTAAATAAACATATATTATTCAATATATGTTTATCATTTTAAAAGCCAAACCCTTTAAATTAATCACTTTTAGCCCTATTTGTTAACAAAAGTTATTTACTCGGCCCATTTTTCGTTAAATATTTTAATCGCTTCATCCCTTTCTTTTCTCTTCCTTTTTGAGGATATAAAAATAGGTATTGAAATTCCTCCTTCTATAACTCCAGTCGTTATAAAGAAGCTACCTATTAATCCTCGATATGCCACTGCCTCATTTAAGTGTCCATCGTCTGGCTCTTTATCAGATTGTGTTACAATAAGAATTCCTCCAGTTATTGATAAAATTGAAAGAGATGCTAAAACTAGTCCAGCAACTTTTTTTTTCTTGCGGATCTTTTCTTTTTTAAGAATGAAGTTTAAGTCATCAAATATTTGTTCATTTTCCAATTTTAATTGGTTTAGGCTTATCCCGAAACTTTCTATTTTTCGAGTTTCCCTAGCTGTTAAACTTTGACAATAAATTGAATTTGAGATTAAAAAAAAAGCTAAAATTAATTTCATTGTTTTTTGCTGACGACCACTTGTATGGTTATTAGCCGTATTAAAATTACCTGAACTTTCGGTTATAACCCAAACTCAATTTATAGAACTTAACTTTGGGTTTAGCAATTACCTGTACGAATTGTTGGTTGCAGTTTTACTTTAAAATGGTAAGATCATATCAGCATTTGTTAAAAGGTCACAAACTGTCTACAATGTTGACAGTTTGTGACCTTTTAACATCAAAACATATCAATTCAAATGATTGCCTAAAAACAATAAAACCATGCAAATCATAGGATTTGCATGGTTTTATTGTTTTTACAAGTTTTAAAAGCGACCTCGACAAGATTCAAGTCTTTTGTCTGTACCTCTTTAAATATTATCTGGCCACCCTACCAGAAGCGTCCCCTCCCATTAGTTTTTCAACCTCAGCTACCGTAGCCAAATTGGCATCACCATAAATGGTGTGTTTTAAACAGGATGCGGCAACTGCAAAATCCAATGCTTTTTGATCATCGTTTGCATATGCGTTCAATCCGTAAATCAATCCGCCCATAAAGCTATCTCCTCCTCCTACTCTGTCTACAATATGTGTTATTTGATAGGTTGTTGATTTAAACATCTTTTCACCATCATACATTACTCCTGCCCATGTGTTATGGGAAGCACTTATGGAACCTCTTAAAGTGGTGATTACTTTCTTGGCCTTTGGGAATTTTTCCATCATTTGCTTACACACCGATAAAAAGGCCTCTGCTGTGACATCACTGCCTGCTTTATGAACATCCATCCCTTCTGGATGAATTCCAAAATGTTTATGGGCATCTTCTTCATTTCCTAAAATAACATCACAATAAGATGTTAGTTCAGTCATGATCTCTTCTGGTTCTTTTCCGTAATTCCAAAGTTTTGCCCGGTAATTTAAATCAGTGGAAATGGTCAGTCCCATTTCACTAGCAACTTTTACAGCTTCTAAACAAGCATCCGCCGCTCCTTGTGAAATGGCAGGTGTAATCCCCGTCCAATGAAACCAATGTGCATCTTTAAAGACTTCTTTCCAATCTATCATTCCCACTTCAATCTCTGCAATTGCAGAATGGGCACGATCATAAACTACTTTACTACCACGGCTTACAGCTCCGGTCTCAAGAAAATAGATTCCCAGTCTGTCACCGCCATAAGCAATATGTTTTGTACCAACATTGCGCTTTCTCATTTCCATAAGAGCACATTCCCCAATATCGTTCTTTGGCAAACGGGTAACAAACTCTACTGGTAGTCCATAATTAGCCAATGAAACGGCCACGTTGGACTCGCCTCCTCCATATATTACATTAAACTCTGCTGCTTGTGAAAATCTTAAAGTGTTCTTAGGGGCCAAACGGAGCATAATCTCTCCAAAGGTTACTATTTTCTTCATTCAATTTTATTAGTTACTGTTTTTATTATTATTTATACAATTTTCTATTTGAATTAAAAAGGGGTACACAATTCTGAATGCACCCCTAAAGAAACTAACTCAAATAAAAATCTTCTCCAAGATTAGGTATGTCTATTTTTTTGGTGGTTTTTTACCCCAATAGGAGGCCAAAATGGATCCAGTGATATTCATTAAAGGACCGAACATTGCGGGTGCAAGGCCCATTGTTGCGATCTTGCCCAATGAATTTGCGATTCCAGAGGCAAGTCCCCCGTTCTGCATCCCAACCTCTATGGCAATGGTTCGCGCATCCTGTTCGGACATCTTGGATAAACGTGCGAACCAGTATCCCAATGTGTACCCAAATAGATTGTGAACCAGAACGACCAACATCAACACACCTCCGATATCCAAAAGACCGTCCCTGCCAGCTGCAGTGATGACCACTATTATCAAAGCAATTCCTGACATGGAAACAAGGGGCATGGCCTTATCCATCCATTTGGCACCATTTCCTCTAAGGCTATTGAAGACCAGACCGGCCCCAATGGGCAGGATGATCATCTTAACAATGCTCCACATCATGGGCAGCACCTCTATTTCCACATATTCCCCTGCCAACAACTTCATCAACAAAGGGGTGACAAAAGGGGCCAAAAGTGTTGCAATCGAAGTGATGGTAATGGAAAGGGCAAGGTTTGCCTTTGCCAAATAGGCCATGACATTGGATGCCACTCCACTGGGGGAACAGCCTATAAGTACCACTCCTGCCGCTATCTCTGGAGGAAAGTTGCTCATCTTTGCCAATGCAAAACCAATGATGGGCATAATGCCCAATTGTGCCAATACTCCTATCAACACCCCTTTTGGCGTTTTGATGACCCCGGCAAAATCCTTGATGCTCATTGAGGTGCCCATCCCGAACATGATGATCTGGATAAGGGGGATGATCAGACCCGTTAACTTGAAACCTGCTATTTCGATAAAATAATCTGGATAGAACATGGCAGCTGACACACCTGCAAATATCATGGTAGTGAACACATAACTTTTAAGGTGGGCATACCCACTAAAACCTATTGCTAGGACAATAAAAAGACCTGTTGAAAATGGCCCCATACCTTCTATGTTTTCTTGAAAAAATAGTATAATGATATAGAAGAATAGAAAAATGGAAATACCAAATGCTATGGAGTAAATATTTATTTTTTTGTTTCTCAAAATTTGAATTTTTTATTTGTTGTCATATTAAAATTTAAGACCAGTTTCATAGGCTCCAAAACGTTTAATATTTTTTATTTTTTCTAGAGTGTGAGATATCATAAAGTATAATAGTTGTATGTGATGTTCCACGTAAATGTTTCTCCTGGCTTAACTTTTATAAGAATGTACGGTTCTGGACAAACTGTTTTTGTTGCCGACCAAAAAACTAACTTAGATAAGGGTCGGTCGCATGTTATTCTGACTCCAGCTCCTGTATTTTTGTTTTCAACCCTTATATCATAATCGCTTGCTTTTGAATTGTATCCTGTTATTGATCTTATATATACGTGATCCCTTTCTCCCAAATTTTTTGTGAATTTTATTTGTTGGTTGTCAATTTCAGCAAACTCCCCAATTCCATCTCCTTCGCCAGTAATCTTAAATGGAAATTTAATGACATAACCGGGCCCTATCCTTTCGTTATCTAACATGAAAAAATTATGGTCATAGACTTCTGTCTCTATTATTTTATCACCAGTATTTTTCAAAGTATGGTGAAGTACCATCTCTGGTTTACCTTCAGTTAGGCTGATAACTTTTTTATATTCATACGAATAATTTTTGTCATCCAATATGTGATTGTATTCCACTTGATTGGCGCTTTTGCTTATTTTCCATTTACCTGAATTTTCTATTTCATATGAATTAAATAAGAAATATTTTGGTTCTTTAGGTTTGATAAGAGCTCCAACACCTATTTTTATAAAGTTTTCCCCAACGGCTACTTCGTCATACCCTATTGGACTAAATTCTTCAACTGGCCCCATCACTGATTCATGTACTTTTGGGTCATAATTTTTAAACCATTTCCCAAAGTAGGTGTGACCATCATATTCTAGATTTGAAATTATCCCGGACCAATCAAATCTTGTTGCCCTATAATACCCCTTTTCCACATCTGGAAGATATGTTCTAGCTTTGATCAAACCATTGGTAAAATTGGCTTGAGGTATATCTTGAGCTGAACCATAGCTGAAAAATAATAATAGAGACAATGATATTAAGTGACTGATTTTCATAATTTATGTTTCAATATTTTTAGTTCTTATTTTTTCTACTCTCTGTTAATTGGGCAAAGCAAACGCAACATAGTTGCCGCCTGGCTTTTGTCCTCTTCCTCCCCCGGCCGCAATGACAATATATTGCCTGCCATTGACTTCATAAGTAATTGGAGTCGCAAAACCACCAGCAGGAAGTTGGTGTTCCCATACTACTTTTCCCGTTTTTTTGTCAAAAGCCCTAATACGTTCATCCTTTGTTCCAGCAATAAAAACAAGTCCGCTTGCTGTAACTATAGGGCCACCATAACTTTCTGTTCCAGTAATAGGGATGCCTTTTTTGGTTAATTCTGGATATTCTCCCAAAGGAACTCGCCATAAATAATCACCAGTGTTAAGGTCTATCGCATTAAGGGTTCCCCACGGAGGTTTTATTCCAGGGTAACCATCTTGATCACTTAATTTTATCCAGCTTTTGGTAACATAATCAGGTTTAAAACCAAAATTAGTAGTAGTTTCCTTAACTTTATTTGTGCCTACTTCGCCATGTCCAGTGAGCATATTTTTGGATTGGCCTTTGGGGTTGAACAAGTATGCTACAATAGCATCCCTTTCTGCTTTTGAAATATGTTGAAAAGATGGCATTCTGCCACTGCCAGTTTTTAAAAGATTGTGAGCTTGTGTTTTTGAAAAACGCTCTTTAAGACCTGTGATGTCTGGAAAATCTGATCCATTGCCTTTTCTGTCGGGACCATGGCATGCAACACAATTCATTTTATATAATTCTGCACCAGTTGTAATGACTGCTTTTTGTTCATTTTTGGCCTTCCTACTGACCATTTTAAGAATCCATGGGTTATCGTTAGAATTTTGGTACAAAATGCCTTCTTCATCTATTGCATTGCCTCCCCATTCAGCTCCGCCACTATAGCCAAAAAGCAAAGTGCCTTCAGTACTGGGAGGGGCATATTTATGGGTAGTGGCATATGTTGAAAAAATGTCTTTGATATATGCATGTGATTCAGGAGAAATATCTGTAATATCTTCTTTGGTGTATACTTGACGTGAAAGAGGAAGTGGTTTTGTAGGGAACTTTTGTGTTGGCCACGGATGTTCTCCAGGTAACCCTTTTGTTGGGACTGGACGTTCTTCAACAGG
>CAYNLI010000146.1:0-5386 GCA_964398035.1 uncultured Flavobacteriaceae bacterium
TAAAACGCTTATCAAACCATCCGTGTTCTCCCAAATAAAATCCTTGATCAGAAGTGTAAACCACAATCGTATTTTCTGTAAGTCCATTTTCTTTTAAATAGTCTAAAATTTCTCCTACTCCATCATCAACAGATTGAATTGTTCTTAGATAATCTTGCATATAACGATTGAATTTCCACAATGCCAACTCTTTCCCTTCTAAATTATCGGCTTTAAATTTATTTATAATCGGATCGTAATAAGCATCCCAAGCAGCCTTTTGTTCTGCTGTCATTCTGTTATATTGCCCTTGAAACCACTTTCTATAAGGTGTCTTAATTTCATTTTCTTTATCCAACATTTTCAAATCATACACCACATCCATGTCTTTGTAAATCCCCATCTCGTGTTTAGCCGATGCTACTCTGCCTTTATAATCATCAAAGAAATTAGCTGGAGGAGTAAACTTCTTATCATCAAACAAGGTAAAGTACTTCTCCTCTGGCATCCATGTTCTGTGTGGTGCTTTTTGGTGATATAATAATAAAAAAGGCTTGTCTTTTTTACGTTTATTATTTAACCAATCTAGTGCTATATCTGTAGTTACCGTGGTTACATAACCATCATACTTCTTTTTTACACCATTTTCTATAAAATCAGGATTATAATACTGACCTTGACCAGGAAGTACATTTGAATAATCAAACCCTTGTGGCAATCCATTTAAATGTATCTTACCAACCATCGCCGTTTGATAACCAGATTTTTGCAATGATTTTGCAAAATTATCTTGATCCCAATTAAAAGGCAGAATATTGTCTACTTTACCATTTATGTGACTGTGCTTTCCAGTAAGCATTACAGCCCTACTAGGAGCGCAGATAGAGTTTGTAACAAAACCTCTATTAAAAATAGCTCCTTCAGTAGCAATTCTATCAATATTTGGTGTATTGTTTAAACCATGCCCATAAGCACTAACGGCTTGATACGCATGATCATCACTCATAATAAAAACAATATTAGGTTGAGACTTCTCAACTTTTGATTGATTTGTTATATCTTTTTTAAGAGGTCTATCCTTACAACTTAAAAATAAAATTGTAATACCTATTAAAATAACGAGGTTGATTATATAATTTTTCATCTTTAATTCTACTATTTAATTTTAATATTATTCCCAACTAAAAGATTCTGTAACTTCATCTTTCATGCCTGGACCGTAATCTATTCCTAACATTCTTAACATTCCATATTTTAATTTTACTTGTTTATAAAAATCCTCAAATGATTTCCTTTTCCCTGTACTCCACATTTGTTCTGTAATGGAAAATATTCTTGGGAAAACGCGACGATCAATCATATGTTCTTGCACATACCAATCTGTCCATAAAGAGGTACTCATCCCTAGAACCAAAGAATCTGGATAAGACAAATCAGATGGGTTGTTCTCATACATTGTTTTAATATCGAAAGTACGTTTAATATTATATTGACTCCATGGTGTGACTGGATAATTCAAATAGGAATAATTATTTGTTCCAGCAATTACTAGATGCCCTCGTTTAATTGCATTCTTTAATGCCTTATCCTCATGTTTTCTTGAATTCCACCAGTGAACAATTACATTATCAGGCAATTCAACTCCATCATGATATACAACATCTCCCCAAAAAATAACTTTCTTATTTTTAGTTTTTAAATAATTTGCCAATCTACTAGAAAAATATAATTGTAATTCATGCGAATTTTTCAGTCCTTCTTTTTTAATTCTCTCCTGACAAACAGGACAATTATTCCAATCCTTTTTTGGTGCTTCATCACCTCCTAAATGAATATACTGCCCAGGAAATAATTCACAGACCTCATCTAAAATATCTTGTAAAAAAGTATACGTTTTTTCATTTCCTCCACAAAAAAGATGTGAAGAAAAAGCCATTACAGATTCAGGAACTTTTCCAAAACAGGTATATTCAGGATATGCAGTAAGTGCGGCTTCAGAATGTCCTGGAACATCAATTTCAGGAATTACTATAATTTGTTTTTTACTAGCATAGGCAACAATATCTTTGATATCTTCTTGTGTATAATACCCTTGTTGTTGTTTCCCTTGAGCAACATTTGAGCCTATACTCGTTAACAAAGGATATTTTTTTATTTCTATGCGCCAACCCTGACCTTCTGTTAAATGCCAATGAAATACATTCATTTTAAGCATGGCCATATAATCTAAATATCGTTTGATAAAATCTGGCGTTTGATATTGCCTTCCAGAGTCTAACATAAAGCTTCTCACTGTATATTTTGGCATATCTTTTATTTTCTGACAAGCCACAGTCCATTTTATATTTGCTCTAACTGTTTTACTATAAACTTCAACAGGAAATAATTGCAATAGCGATTGAACCCCGTAAAACATTCCTTTTTCATCAGTTGCTCTAATAACAATTTGATTGGGAGAAATCTCTAAAATATAGCCTTCTTCACCTAAAGATTCATCGGCATCCTTAGTCGTAAATAAAATTCCCTTTCTACTTATTTCAGACGTTTTAATAAAATTATATCCTGTGGCTTTCTTTAATCGAAATACCAATTCATCAGCGGACAGTTCACCAATAGATTGGAAACTTATTTTGGCATTGTTTTTTAAAGTAAAATGTCCATCTTCAAACTTAATTTCAGTAGGGTTTGGTAATATTTGGGAACTGAGATGTGCTCCACATAAAAGCAATAAACCTAATATTATTATTTTATTCATTAAGATTATTTTTATTGATTGTTATCAAATTTTGGGTGGGTTTTCAACACATTTTCCAATTCTATTTTAATTTCTAATTCAGCATTAGATAATGAACCTGTAACCAAAGGACTTTTTTCAAGGATATCATTATTCAAGTTAAAAAACCTTCCATCTTGATATAATTTATAATCTACTGTTCTAACAAATTGATTTTTATATCTATTTACCCTTTTTCCCCATCGAGGGTCATAATGAACAAACGCTGTTTCTCTAGGAATATATTTTTCATTGGTCAATAATGGGTAAAAACTTTTCCCATCTGAGGTGTTTTCACTTCCAACGATGTCAGAAAACGTAGCGAAAAAATCACTAAACTCAATCAAATCTTCAAAAACAACACCTTTTTTAATTTTGTCAGGCCAAGAAACGATTAATGGAACATGTGTTCCATGATCTATGGTATTTCCTTTTGCACCACGTATCTCCATCTCTTTTGTTTTTGAATAAATACTTGGATGGGTTCCGTTATCACCAGTAAAAATGACAATTGTATTGTCGTCTATATTTAATTCTTTAAGTTTATCTGTAATTCGCCCTACAATTTTATCGGTGTACGCCACCATATCCTTAAAATAGGTGGTGTCATTCTTAAAACGCTTCTCTTCATTCCCCCACTCTTCAGAGTCTGGCGTAGCAACAAACGGATCATGGACTAGTACCATTGGATAATACACAAAAAAGGGTTCATCCTTCTTTCGCTCTATAAAGTCCAATATAAAATTGGAAAAAATATCAGGGCCATACGCCATTTCTTCCCTATCAAGAAGTTTCCCATTCTGCTCAATTAATGGATTTGCAAACCTTCCTCCTTTTTTCGCTTTTTGGGTTAATTGCCAAAGACTGTACTCATCAAAACCTAATTTATTTGGCTTAAATGAATCTTCAGTATCCGTAATATCATTTGGGTAACTCAATCCGTTTAACTGCCATTTACCAGCAATACACGTTGCATAACCTGCATCTTTCATTAGGTTCCCGAAAGTAAATTGGTTTGTATTTAAATGACCAAAATAATCATAGTTTCTATAATTATATTGGCCCGTCATTATTTTCACTCTAGATGGTGTACATAATGGTTGCGAAACACAATTCTCAAATTTAATTCCATTTGAAGCCAAGTCATCTAATACTGGTGTTTTATAAGATGTACTTCCGTAGACACCTAAACATTCATAACCCATATCATCAGCCATAATTAATATAACATTTGGCCGTCGTTCCTCTTTTTTGGTACATGCTGTACTGCTAATAAGTATTCCAAAAAATATAAGAAATTTATTCAAATTCATTTAAGGTCTTTTAATCAATTGATGCTTTAGAGGTAATATTTTTAGTATATGATATTCCCAAATCATTTGATCTTATTCTCTTCAATTTTTTCTTTAATTTCTTTTGAAAATTAGTAACCACTTTTTTGTATTCCGGCATTTCAGCTAGATTGGTAAATTGCTTAGGATCATTTTTCATATCAAATAATTCAATTCCAGCAGAAGCATCTTCATTGTATTGAATATAAGCCCATTCATCTGTTCTCAATAAAAATGATTTACCACCTTGCGTTACAGAAAATGCCATGTCGCGTACTTTATACTTTGGTTTCTCCAACGTTTTTACCAGACTTTTTCCTTGCATATGTTTAGAAGGCTTTAATCCTGCTAATTCAGCAATAGTTGGATACAAATCCAACAATTCTACAAAAGAATTACAAACTGCTGGTTTTTTCCCTGGAACTTTAATAATCATTGGAACTCTTACAGACTCTTCATGTAAACTCACTTTCATCCAAAAATCATGTTCTCCCAAATGAAATCCATGATCGGAAGTAAAAATTACGATTGTATTATCTTCTAATCCTTCTTCTTTCAATGTATTTAAAACTTTTCCTACTTGAGCATCCATATAAGATACAGATGCATAATACGCCGATACTGCTTTCTTTTGCTGATCTATAGACATCTGCCCTTTTACACTTGTAACATAATTAATACCTCTTTTTGGAATATCATCCCAATCCCCATCTACTTTTTTCGATAAAATTACTTGTTCAAAAGGGTAAGTTTCAAAATAACTTTTCGGAGCAACAAAGGGCACGTGTGGTCTTACAAAGCCAACTGCCAAAAAGAAAGGTTTGTTTTTATGTTTTTTGATTAATGCTATTGCTTTCCTGGCAGTTTTCCCATCAGAATGAACCATGTCATCTCCATCAGCCTTTACAATTGTCATCACATTTCCTCCTTTTCGCTCAATACTACTATCTGGATTTCCTTGTACTAATTCTGCTTCTCCCATTGCTTTCCACTCCGGACCTTGGCTATTAAATCGCTCCGTCCAAGAAGCTTCATCATCTTGTCCATTAGAACCCGTTTCAATATCTATAGGAACTCCCATATGATAAATTTTGCTCACTCTTGCCGTGTAATACCCTTTATCTTTAAACAATTGAGGCAACATTTTTCTATCTGGACCTATATTTTTTCTTCCACTTACATAGCCAAATGTTTTAGTTGCATTCGGATAATAACCAGACATCATAGAAGCTCGCGAAGGGCCACAAACAGGATATTGAGAATATGCCATCGTATATCTAACTCCTTCAGATGCCAATTGATC
>CAYNLI010000147.1:0-5237 GCA_964398035.1 uncultured Flavobacteriaceae bacterium
ACGTAGAATTCTTCCTCTTTAGACTAACTAGAATATTTGCTTAAACACAACAATTAATTTTCACTAGTCCCCAAGTTTTATACTTGATCCGTAAAAAGCTTCTTCTTGTAGGCAAACGACTTGCATAATATTTAAATTGGTAAACAAATATCGGAAAAAATCGGACGTGTCTGGAAATAAAATAAGCACGCCAAAAGCACGACGAAAAAATAAAATCAGATAATCACTATGTGTAATTATCTGATTTTTAGCTCCTCCTCTAGGGCTCGAACCTAGGACCCTCTGATTAACAGTCAGATGCTCTAACCAACTGAGCTAAGGAGGAAAATAATGCGCCTAATACGCTAGGCGGGTGCAAATATAAACGTATTTTTCAAATCCCCCAAACAAAAAAAGAGGGTTTTATTATTTAAAAAGCCATTTGTACACATCATTGCCATTTGCAAATAATAATAAGGCTATCAATAAGAAGAAACCTACCATTTGTGCATTCTCTAAAAATTTATCGCTTGGCTTTCTTCCAGTAACCATTTCATACAATAAAAACACCACATGGCCACCATCTAATGCTGGTATGGGCAATATGTTCATAAAGGCCAAAATAATGGATATAAAGGCTGTTGAACTCCAAAATCTAGGCCAGTCCCATGTATCTGGATACAAGCCCGCTATGGCAGCAAATCCGCCAACACCTTTATAAGCACCGGTAGAAGGGTTAAAAATTTTCTTCATTTGCTTTACATAGCCCGTAAGTGTATTCCAACCCTTATCAATTCCTGCAGGAATAGATTCCATAAAAGTATATTCTACCTCCTCTACTTTAAGCAATCCTCTTTCTTCATACTCTTCAAGAGTTATGTCTTTTAAGGCGACCCCTAATTTTGCATCCCCAGTAACCTTTAAGTTAAAAGTTTCAGAACTTTGACCATCACGCTTTACTGTAACATCAATGTTTTCTCCCTTAAATTTTTCTAAAAAGGTGATGACCTCATCTACATAGGTTACACTCTTGCCATTAATAGCAATAACCTCGTCATCCTCTTTTAAAAGAATATCAGAATTTGGAGAATCCTTAGAAACTTCCTTGATTATAAAAGGTTTTCTTATTCCTAAAAAACGAATTTTGTCCTCATCTTCCAAAAGAGTGGCTATAAAATCCACAGGAATTTCTTTTTCAATAACATTGCCATTTCTTTGAATGGTAATGTTATTGCCATTCACTAACTCCAACGGCAGGCTACCAAATTTTTTAATCTTCTGCCCATCTATGGCAACAATTTTATCGCCAGTCTGTATTCCCAATTTATCGCCAATGGTCTTTTCTGTCACCCAGACACCATCCTTTAAACTATCTACAGGAATAAATTCGTCTCCATAAGAATACGCCATTCCTATATAAATGATAACCGCCAAAATAAAATTCACGGTTACACCACCTAACATTATAATCAATCTTTGCCAAGCTGGTTTACTTCTAAACTCCCAAGGTTTGGGTTCTTCCTTCATGGCTTCAGTATCCATGCTCTCATCGATCATTCCAGCAATCTTTACATAACCTCCCAAAGGCAACCAGCCAATTCCATATTCAGTCTCGCCTATTTTCTTTTTAAAAAGAGAGAATTTTATATCAAAAAATAAATAGAATTTCTCTACTCTGGTTTTGAATATTTTTGCGGGAATAAAATGTCCCAACTCATGCAGAACAATTAAAAGGGAAAGGCTTAAGAAAAATTGTATAACCTGTATTACTATAGGACTCATATATTTTATAAAATTAAAACGCACAAAAATACATTTTTAGGTGGTCTTAAAAAAGGAAACTATTGAGCACCACTCCTTTTTAAGAAACATTTGGCACCAAAATGCATTTAATTCTTTTAACAATCCCAAATGCTACAGTACCTTTGCAATAAAAAAGTATGCTTTCCTTTTTTAGCAAATACAAGTTTTTTGGAATTGTATTCTTTATACTTTCAGCAATTATTCTCTCATTGTTCTATAATGCGCTGCAACCAAAAAAAATCTTACCCATTTACAACCCAGCTATGGTAAACTCAGAATTAGTGGACAGCACCATACGCTATATTAAAAAATACCATACCATTTCCGATTTTTCTTTGACCAACCAAAATGGAAAGACCATTACCCAAAAAGATTATGAAGATAAAATCTATGTAGCGGACTTCTTTTTTACCACCTGCCCTACCATATGCCCTATAATGACCAAAAACATGGCAGTTTTTCAACAACATATTATAAACGATGATGATGTGCTTTTGCTTTCCCATTCCGTTACCCCACAAATAGATTCCGTTGCCCAACTTAAAAAATACGCTTTAGAGAAAGGGGTCGTAGATCGTAAATGGAACTTGGTCACCGGTGATAAAAAACAAATCTACGAACTGGCCAGAAAATCCTATCTAGCTGTTAAAACCGATGGTGATGGCGGCCCATATGATATGATACACACAGAAAATTTTATTCTAGTGGACAAAAAACGTAGAATTAGAGGGTTTTATGATGGCACTAAGGAAGAAGACATTGAAAAACTTCTCGAAGATTTAAAAATTCTGAAAGCTTCATACAAAGAATAATTTTCAGCAATAGATTTCACTGTCATTTGCCCATTTAATTCAGTTTTTTCATTTACTTTTGTCTCTACTTATATTTAATCTAAATAAGTATTGAGTACTACTGTAGCACATTTAAAAAAAGGACAAAAGGGAATCATTAAAGATTTTACCCAAGACATTCTTCCCATTAAATTATTGGAATTGGGCTGTTTGCCTGGCAATGTTGTAGAGCTTATACAAATAGCACCTTTAAAGGATCCCGTTTATATTAATGTGAACGGAACACATATTGCCATACGCAAATCTGTTGCCGATCAGATTGAAATAGAAATCATTGATGAAACTCAAAAGGGATGAGCAAACAAATCAATGTTGCACTTATAGGGAACCCAAATACAGGAAAAACATCTGTTTTCAACAAACTCACTGGGCTTAACCAAAAAGTAGGGAATTACCCTGGAATCACTGTAGAAAAAAAACAAGGTGTCTGTAAATTACCCAGAGGTTTAAAGGCTCATATTATTGACCTACCCGGCACTTATAGCCTTAATACCACTTCTTTGGATGAAAGTGTGGTGGTAGAACTGCTTTTAAACAAGAACGATAAAGATTATCCTGATGTGGCCGTGGTCATAAGTGACGTGGAAAACCTAAAACGTAACTTACTTCTCTTTACACAAATAAAAGATTTAAGGATTCCCACACTTTTGGTCATCAACATGGCAGATAGAATGTCCAAAAAAGGAATTACACTGGATATTCCATTGATGGAAGAAAAGCTAGATACTAAAATAGCTCTAATCAGTACTAGAAAAGGAACAGGGATAGATGTACTTAAAACACTAATTACAGATTATAGAAGTCTATCAGTCACTCCAAATATAGACACTTCGGTCATTGCCCCAGAATATTTTGAACAACTAAAAAAGACCTTTCCCAATCAAGACCTTTATAAGTTGTGGTTGGTCATTACCCAAGATGTTAATTTTACTTCTATTGATAAAAAGCAAATAGACGACGCATCGTCCATTACAACAAAATCCAAAACAACCCTTAAAAGATTACAGCATAAAGAAACTGTTCTACGCTATCAATTTATAAATAACTTTCTTAAAGATGGGTATAAGGTTGACCTTAACGCCGCAAAAGGAATTAGGGCGTCATTGGACAAAATTCTCACCCATAAGGTCTTTGGTTATCTTATTTTCTTTTTGATTTTGCTCACCATATTCCAAGCCATATATGATTGGACCAGTTATCCCATGGATTTTATTGAAGCCTCTTTTGCTTCTGCAACCGAGTGGGTCAAAAATACATTGCCCCCTGGAGTTCTAACCGATTTAATTGCCGAAGGAATTTTAGCCGGTATTGGCGGTATTGTCATTTTTGTACCACAAATTGCCTTTTTGTTCTTGTTCATTTCACTACTGGAGGAAACAGGATATATGAGCAGGGTGGTATTTTTAATGGATCGGTTGATGCGACCTTTAGGGTTGAGCGGTAAAAGTGTAGTGCCCCTAATTTCTGGAACAGCTTGTGCCATACCTGCTATAATGGCCACCCGAACGATAGAAAATTGGAAAGAACGATTGATTACCATCTTGGTAACACCATTCACTACCTGTTCTGCAAGGTTGCCGGTATATTTAATCATAATTACATTGGTGATACCCGAAGGGCGCTTTTTTGGATTAAGCTACCAAGCATTGACACTAATGCTTTTATACCTTATCGGTTTTGGCGCTGCTATAGTTTCTGCCATGATTCTGAACAAAATCTTAAAAATCAGAAATAAAACATTCTTTGTAATTGAAATGCCCAATTACAAATTGCCCTTGTTTAAAAATGTTGCCATCACAGTATTGGAAAAAACAAAAAGTTTTGTTTTGGGTGCAGGAAAAATCATTTTGGCCATTTCAATTGTATTATGGTTTTTAGGCTCCAACGGATTCTCCAATGAATTTAAAAATGCAGAATCCATAGTAAAAAATAAGATTGAGACACAAGGCCTATCAGAGTATAACAAAACCAATATTGCCAATAATTTACTGATCTATAAAAAAAGTCTACAGGACAGTATTGCAAAAAAGGTGTATGTCATTGATGCTAAATCTGTTTTAGATTCTCTTACCACAAGAGAGTCTACACTCTTTAAAAAAGCGCAGAACGAGGAAATTGCTGGGTACAAACTGGAAAAATCATATATAGGGTATATGGGCAAAGCCATAGAACCTATGGTAAAACCTTTGGGGTACGACTGGAAAATAGGAATAGCCTTGATTACATCCTTTGCAGCAAGAGAGGTCTTTGTGGGTACATTGGCCACTATTTATAGCGTGGGCAGTGATGAAGGTGAAACCATTACAAACAGAATGGCGGCAGAAGTAAACGCCGATACCAAAAAGCCGTTGTTCAATTTGGCCTCTGGTATTTCTTTATTGCTTTTTTATGCATTTGCCATGCAATGTATGGGCACCTTGGCCATTGTAAAACGGGAAACCAATAGTTGGAAATGGCCAATCTTACAATTAGTCCTTATGAGTGGTTTTGCCTATATTGTTTCTTTAATAGCATATCAAATATTAAAATAGCATGAGCGGTATTCAAAACATATTGGTCTATATTATTGTAGCTGTTGCCATTGGTTATTTGGTTAAAAAATAT
>CAYNLI010000148.1:0-5187 GCA_964398035.1 uncultured Flavobacteriaceae bacterium
TTTATATTAGCTAAAATTGATTAGTATTTAACTATTTTCAGAAGTTGTCAATTGCTTTATTTTAATGTTCAAAGCAGCAAATAGTAATGTTGTAAAGGGACTCATCCAATTAAAGAAGGCATATAAAAAATATTCCCCTACACCTACGCCAAGCACACTACTTTGATAGGCTCCACAAGTATTCCAAGGAATTAGAACAGAAGTTACCGTTCCAGAATCCTCTAAAGTCCTGCTTAAATTTTCAGGAGCCAATCCTTTGTCCCTATATGCTTTGGCAAACATTTTTCCGGGAATTACCAAGGCTAAATATTGGTCACTGGCAATAATATTCAGGCCTAAGCAACTAAAGACTGTACTTGCAAATAACCCAAAAACAGTATGTGCCATTTTCAATAAAGACTTGGTGATTCTGGCCAAGCCTCCAATAGCATCCATGATTCCTCCAAAGACCATGGCACACATAATAAGGTAGATGGTCCAAAGCATTCCTTGCATTCCGCCAGAGCTAAACAAATCATTCAGCTTTTCATTATCGGTTACAATCTGGGTATCGGTAAAAACAGCATTTGTTATGGATTTAAAAGTGGAATCAGTAAGGTTCCCCAATATTTCTGGTTGAAAGATAAAGGCAAAAATTGCGGCTAAAATAACACCTGTGCCCAAAGCTATCAATGGTTTTGTTTTTAATACAATCAGTGTCACAACAGCTAGAGGGACAATAAATAAATAGGGTGTAATATTAAATGTAGTATCTATGGTGGCCAATAATCCACTTACATCTGTAGAACCCGTAGTTTCAATATTCATACTGATTACACTAAAAATAATGAGTGTAAGAATAATTGTTGGTGTGGTGGTAAGGGCCATATACCTAATATGGGTGAACAGATCGGTTCCCGCCATTGCCGGAGCAAGGTTTGTTGTGTCACTCAACGGCGACATTTTATCCCCAAAATAAGCACCAGATATTACAGCACCTGCAACCATGCCCAAAGGAATCCCCAAGGCTTCGCCTATTCCTATCAATGCAATACCTACTGTAGCAGAGGTGGTCCAAGAACTTCCTGTAGCGATAGAAATAATGGCTGCAATCACCACGCATGCAGGTAAAAATATTGAAGGGTTCAATACTTGCAATCCGTAATAGACCATAGCGGGAATTATACCGCTCACTAACCATGTTCCTGCCAAAGCGCCTACTAAAAACAATATCATTATTGGGACGAATACACTTTTTAGGTTTTCCCAAATTTCTGCAATCATGGTCTGTACTGTGGTTTTTTTCAAAAAACCTACAATAGCAGCGATGCCACCACCAATAAGTAAGATAAACTGATTGGAGTAATCTCCAAGCCATGCACCATCTGCAAAAAATATATTGTAGGCAAGGAGTCCCATTAAGATAATCACTGGAATTAATGCTTCCCAAAGATTCAACTCTTTGTTTTCTACAATATGTTCGTCTCGTCTGTCAGACGGATGGGTATCTTGATCTTGCATTTAGTATAAACTTGGTTTCCTCGTAATATTACGATTTTGCCTTTTGTTCTGCAAACCTTACTTAAACGGACATTGATTTTTTATTGATTACTCCCAATTTCTCCATGCAGTCTTTCATTGTTTCATAGGTTCTATGGATATCATTGTCCAAACCAATGGAGAAACGTATTAGTCCGTCAGACAATCCCATTTCTTTTTGTTCTTCTAATGGTATTTCTGACGAGGTGGAAGTTCCCGGTGCACTGAACAACGTTTTGTAAAAACCGAGGCTTACCGCCAAGTATCCAAGGTTTTTTTCTTGCATCAGTTCCATAAGGTCATTGGCTTTTCTCAAAGAACCAACATCTAGGGTCATTAATCCACCATAGCCATATTCTATACACATTTGGTTTTTGAACGCTGTATGGCCAATATGAGATTTTAATCCAGGGTACACAACTCTTAATCCGTCTTTTTCAAAATTCTGCGCTAAGTACATTGCATTTTCACTGTGCTTTTTCATTCTAATATGGAGTGTTCGCAGATTTTTAAGAATGGATGCCGCCCGTAGGCTATCCAATGTACTACCAAGCAACATTCCTGCGCCACTGTTCACATCTTTTAGGCTCAGGCAAAAATCTGTTGTGCCACAGACCACACCAGCTACGCAATCGCTACTGCCGTTGATGAATTTGGTAAGACTATGAATGACAATGTCTGCTCCCAACTTACCTGGGGCAATGGATAAAGGAGAAAATGTATTGTCCACTACCAAAGGAATATTGTATTTCTTGGCCAATGCCGCCAATCCTTTTATATCCGCTACTTCCAATAAGGGATTGCTTACTGCTTCACAGTATATCATTTTGGTTTTATTGGTAATGGCCTGTTCAACAACATCCAATTTTGTGGTGTCCACAAAGGAAGTGCCTACATTGAATTTTTTAAGAAAGTTCTTCATAAAAGCGTAAGTGCCCCCATAAATGGTTCTGCTGCTCACAATTTCATCCCCGGTATCACACAATTGTAGGATGATCGATGTAATAGCACCCATACCACTTGCATACACATTGGCGGCTTCCGTGCCTTCAAGTGCAGCTAGAGCTTCGCCCAGATATAGGTTAGAAGGGGAGGAGTGCCTAGTGTATAAATAACAACCTTCTGTATTGCCCTCAAAAGTATCGAACATGGTTTTGGCCGATATAAAGGTATAGGTGGATGAATCTGATATGGAGGGGTTTACGCCGCCAAATTCTCCAAAGTATTGTAAGTCCTGTATGTTATCTGATGCCTTGGGTTTCATAATGTTTATTTTAAGTAAAAATATATCGAAATAGTTTTATAGTCAATACATTGTAAGTTATATAGATATATAAACTATATATTTGATTATATGTAGAATATATTATCGTAAAAATCGTTTTTATCACATTAAACCGAAAATATCATGGTAAAGCTAGATGAACTGGATATGAAACTATTGGGTCTTTTACAGGCAGATAGTAAAAAGACCACAAAGGAATACGCCAATAAACTTGGGCTTTCCGTGACCGCTGTTTATGAACGTATAAAGCGTTTGGAAAGAAACGGGGTCATAGATAAATATGTGGCATTGGTCAATAGAAAGTCAGTAAACAGGGCATTCACAGTCTTGTGCCATGTAAAACTGATGCAGCATATAAAAGAGTTTGTACTGCAGTTTGAAAGGCAGGTGCACAAGCTGGAAGAAGTAACGGAATGTTACCACATTAGTGGTGATTATGATTACATTTTAAAGATAAATGTGAGAGATATGGAAGCGTACCGAGATTTTATGGTGACTAAACTCACGGCAATCGCCCATATTGGCAGTACGCAAAGCTCCTTTGTCATTAATGAGGTTAAAAATACAACAGCATTGGCGCTATAGTTGGTTAAATCAACAAACTTTAGCCCAAGACCATAGCTTAAACACAAAAAATAGCACTAATTTTGTTACGTTTTAAATTCAAAAAATAGATTATGAGTTCATACGATGTGGCCATTATTGGCTCTGGACCTGGAGGATACGTTGCAGCAATACGTTGTGCACAATTGGGAATGAAAACCGCAATTATTGAAAAATACAACACTTTGGGCGGTACTTGCTTAAATGTGGGCTGTATTCCTTCTAAGGCTTTGTTGGATTCTTCTCACCATTATGAAGATGCCATAAAACATTTTGAAGAACATGGAATTGATATACCAGGGGAGATAAAAGTGAATTTAGAACAAATGATTGCCCGTAAACAAGGTGTTGTGGACCAAACCACAAAGGGCATTCAGTTTTTGATGGATAAAAATAAGATTGATGTTTTTGAAGGTACAGGTAGTTTTAAAGATGCCACCCATGTAAACATCAAAAAGAATGATGGAAAAACAGAGACCATTGAAGCCAAAAATATTATTATAGCCACAGGTTCTAAACCTTCTAGCTTGCCTTTTATAAAACTAGACAAAGAACGCATCATAACCTCTACAGAGGCTTTAAAGTTAAAAGAAATTCCAAAACACATGATTGTGATCGGTGGCGGTGTTATTGGCCTAGAGCTTGGACAGGTTTATAAAAGATTGGGTGCAGAAGTAACTGTAATAGAATATTTGGATCGTATTATTCCTGGAATGGACGCTTCCCTTTCCAAAGAATTGATGAAAGCATTGAAGAAAGGCAAAATGAAATTCAATCTTTCCCATAAAGTAAAATCTGTAGAACGTAAGGGTGATGAGGTAATCGTTAAAGCGGACAACAAAAAAGGGGAAGAAGTTGTTTTTACAGCTGATTACTGTTTGGTTGCCGTAGGTAGAAAAGCATATACCGATGGTCTGAATGCAGAAGCTGCTGGAGTAAAATTGGATGATAGAGGTATGGTGGAGGTAAATGCACATTTGCAGACCAACGTTGCCAATATATATGCCATTGGTGATGTGATAAAAGGAGCCATGTTGGCACATAAGGCTGAAGAAGAAGGAACACTGGTTGCTGAAATCTTAGCTGGACAAAAACCACATATTGATTATAACTTGATTCCCGGTGTAGTCTACACATGGCCAGAAGTTGCCGCAGTAGGCAAGACAGAGGAAGAATTAAAAGAAGCAGGTGTTGCCTATAAAGTAGGGCAATTTCCTATGCGTGCTTTGGGTAGGGCCAGAGCCAGTATGGATTTAGACGGCTTTGTAAAAATATTGGCAGATGCTGATACTGATGAGGTATTGGGCGTACATATGGTAGGTGCCCGTGTGGCAGATTTAATTGCCGAAGCGGTAACTGCGATGGAATTTAGAGCCTCTGCTGAGGATATTTCCAGAATGAGCCATGCGCACCCAACCTATGCTGAAGCAGTAAAAGAAGCTGCGTTAGCAGCTACTGGAGATAGGGCGTTGCATATTTAAAGATAGGCTGAAGACTTACGGAAAATAATTTAAAACGTCTGGGCTGAGCTATAGTTAGTATGGGAATTCAAAGCAAAGAATTTGGCGGTCTTTGTTTAAAGCTCGGTACATTGACGCAATTTATGGAGCTCAGGAAGATCAATACCATAGGTCTGGGACAAGCCAACAAGGTGATGCACCTATCCGCCATGGCCGCTTATACGACTTCGGTTTTTCAAGGTTAAGGGGTTGCGAAACGATTACTGTTGTGCCTGTTGCACAACTACTTGCTAAAAGCATCAATATTTCGTAACTTACTAT
>CAYNLI010000149.1:0-5165 GCA_964398035.1 uncultured Flavobacteriaceae bacterium
GAAGTGATGGAAGATAAGATTAGGCATCAAATTATAACTTATTATTATCTCTTACTTATCATTTCACATTAAGTTACACCAACTAATAGTCTTTTTCTTTTCAATGAAGTAACTTTATCTTAAAATCATATTCAATGAAAAATACAATCTCTGAAAGAGTTGCAGATTTTATTAAAAGATTCCCACCTTTTAATGAGCTGAATCAACAAGACTTAATGACTCTATCTGAGGAAATAACCATTTTATATAAAGAAAAAGGAGGTGTTGTTTTTACTGAAAATGAAGCGCCCCATTCTAATTTTTATGTTGTTCACAAAGGAGCCATATCACTTAAAAGGAGTGAAACAAATGATATTGTAGACATTTGTGATGAAGGTGATATTTTTGGCTTGCGCCCACTTATGGCCAAGGAAAACTATAAACTAGAGGCTACTGCACACGAGGAAAGTATTATTTATACTATTCCAATAGCCATTTTTAAACCTTTTGCTAAAAAAAACAAAGAGGTTAGTAATTTTTTAATTGAAAGTTTTACCTCTAACACTAAAAATCCCTACTCCAGAAGTCATAGAAAAACACTTTATAATGAATCTCTTACTGACTCTTTAAACTATACCAAATTACTGGATCTACAATCAGTTAAATACTCCAAAAAATTAGTAGTATGCACTGAACGGACTTCAATGAAAAAAGTGGCGGAGATTATGACTAAAAAAAAAGTAGGGTCAATTTTGGTCGTCAAGGATAAAATTCCTGTTGGCATTATAACAGACAAAGATTTAAGAAATAAAATTGTCACAGGAAAATACCCCATTACTGCTATGGCAGGTAAAATAATGACTTCTCCTGTTATTACTTACCCAAAAACCCTAACAATAACACAGGCGCAAATGGCTATGATGAAAAACAACATCAGTCATTTATGCCTTACACTGGACGGCACTCCAGAAACCGAAGCTGTAGGGGTTTTATCCAAACATGATCTTATGGTAGAGCTTGGCAACAATCCTGCCGTGCTCATCAAAGAAATAAAAAGAGCAAAGAAATTTAAACATATAAAGCCTATTCGTAATAGCGTCATGAATTTACTTTCTGGTTATTTAGATGTGAATATCCCCATGAGGTTAACCACTAAAATAATTTCTGAACTCAATGATGCCTGTACCAAAAAAATCATAAAAATTGCATTGAACAAAATGTCGACGCCTCCCCCGGTTAAGTTTAGCTGGTTGGCAATGGGCAGTCAAGGAAGGAGTGAACAATTATTGCATACAGATCAAGACAATGCCTTAATATTTGAAGATGTTCCCGAAGAAAAATTATCTGAAACCACTTCATATTTTTTAGAATTGGCCAAACTGGTCAATAAAGGTTTAAATATTATTGGCTATGAGTATTGCCCTGCGGAAATGATGGCCTCCAATCCTAATTGGTGTCTAAGCCTTACGGAATGGAAAAACTTAACCTCCCATTGGATTATTAATCCTGGACCAGATGAAGTCCTATTGTCTTCCATATTTTTCGACTACAATCTTTCCTATGGTGATAAGGAATTAGTAGACAATCTTTCCGAACATATTTTCAACAATGTAAAAAAGTACCCCATGTTTTTAGTCCACCTAGCTTCAGGAGCATTGCACAATCCTTCTCCCACTGGTTTTTTTAGGCAATTTCTAGTTGAGCAAAACGGAACACATAAAGACTTTTTTGACATTAAAAGACGTGCTCTAATGCCTTTGACCGATGCCGCCCGTGTCCTTATTCTATCTCACTCCATTAAATCAATAAACAGTACAGAAGAACGGTTTGAAAAGTTGGCGGAACTGGAATCCAATAATACAGAATTATATATGTCTTGCTCCTATGCCACAAAAGCATTGCTTAAATTTAGAACAAGGCAAGGCTTGTTGCACAATGATTCAGGTAGGTATATCTCATTAAATACTTTAACTAAAGAAGAAAAAATAAAACTAAAAAGAACATTTAAAATCATTAAAGAGATACAAGAAGTGGTTGCATTAAGGTTTAAAGTTTCAAATATTTTAGGATGATTTCACTTTTTAAAAAACGAAACAATAATTTACCTTCATTCTGGAAAACGTATGAAGCTACTTTTATTGAAAAAATTCCAGAAAGGGTAGAAAATGTAAGGTTTGTTGTTCTGGATACCGAAACTACCGGATTTAAATACAATAGCGACCGAATTCTGTGTATTGGTGCACTTTCCTTACAAAACAAGGCCATTTCTGTAAAGGAAATCTTTGAAGTGTACCTACAACAAGAATATTACGATAAGGAAACAGCAAAAATTCATGGTATTCTAAAAAAAGGGAAAAGAAACCGAATTTCAGAATCGGAAGCACTTAAAAAATTCCTTGCATATCTTGGCAACTCCGTCATTGTTGCCCATCATGCGGCTTTTGATATTAGAATGATAAATACCGCTTTAAAAAGGCACGGACTTCCCAAACTAAAAAATAAGGTATTAGATACCTCCATACTTTACAAAAAGTCATTGTTGGTCACATCACTTATAGAAAAAAAAGAACATTATACTTTAGATGAATTGGCAGATAAATTCAATATTTCTAAAAAGGACAGACATACCGCCGTGGGCGATGCTTATATTACTGCAATAGCCTTTCTAAAAACACTAAATAGGTTGAAACCCGAAAAGACAAAACACCTCTTTTAAGTAATTACAAAACGTTTTTCATTATTTTCTCAACTACTTCTGGATTTAGTAAAGTAGAAGTATCACCCAAGTTAGACGTATCGTTACACGCTATTTTTCTTAAAATACGTCTCATTATTTTTCCACTACGTGTTTTGGGAAGTCCAGATACAAATTGAATTTTGTTCAATTTGGCAATGGGTCCAATATGTTCCGTAATCATTTGGTTGATTTCCTTACGTAAATTATCTTGGTTACGGGATTCTCCTGTTTCTTTTAAAATAACATAACCATACAGTGCATTTCCTTTAATATCATGCGGAAAACCAACTATGGCAGACTCTGCTACTGCTGGGTGTTCATTTATGGCATCCTCAATAGGTGCAGTTCCCAAATTATGTCCAGAAACTATAATAACATCATCTACCCTTCCCGTAATTCTATAATAACCAACCTCATCCCGTAAGGCTCCATCACCCGTAAAATATGTATTTGGAAAAGCAGTGAAGTAGGTATCCTTATACCGTTGATGATCTCCCCATATGGTTCTTGCTATTGAAGGCCACGGGAATTTTATACACAACCTACCATCTACTTGGTTGCCTTTTATTTCTTTTCCTTCCTCATCCATTAATGCTGGCTGTATCCCTGGCATGGGCAAAGTGGCATAGGTTGGCTTTGTTGGCGTGGAAAAAGGTATGGGTGAAATCATTATTCCACCTGTTTCTGTTTGCCACCATGTATCTACAATAGGGCATTTCTTCTTTCCAATATGATCATCATACCAATGCCAAGCTTCCTCATTTATGGGCTCCCCTACTGTACCTAAAATTTTTAAAGAAGAAAGGTCGTACTTGTCCACAAAGTCAATATTCTCCTTTGCAAGTGCTCTTATAGCTGTTGGTGCCGTATAGAACTGGGACACTTTATGTTTTTCTATAATTTGCCAAAAACGCCCATAATCTGGAAAGGATGGTACCCCTTCAAACATTACAGTAGTAGCTCCATTTGCCAATGGACCATATAGAATATAGGAGTGACCTGTTATCCAACCAATATCTGCTGTACACCAATACACATCATCTTCCTTATATTGAAACACATTCTTAAAGGTATAAGCTGTGTACACCATATACCCTGCCGTGGTATGCATCATACCTTTTGGTTTTCCCGTAGAGCCTGAAGTATATAAAATAAATAAAGGGTCTTCTGCATCCATAATCTCTGGGACACAATCACTGTACGCCTCATCCAACAAAGGTTGTAACCATTTGTCTCTTCCTTTTTTCATTTTTATTTTAGAATCGATACGTTTTGCCACCAAGACCGTTTCAATATCTGGGCATTGTTCCATTGCCTCATCCACAATACTTTTAAGATCTATGGTTTTGGTGCCTCTATATGAACCATCTGATGTAATGACCATTTTAGCACCACAATCATTAACTCTGGTAGATAATGCCGTGGCAGAAAAGCCCGCAAAGATGACCGAGTGAATGGCCCCAATCCTGGCACATGCCAAAACAGACACCGCCAATTCTGGAATCATGGGCAAGTAAATACATACCCTATCCCCCTTTTTAATGCCGTTTTCTTTAAGCACGTTGGCAAACTTACACACCCTTTCATGTAATTCACGATATGTAATATGTTCTGCCTCTTCCTTGGCATCATTAGGTTCAAACAAGATAGCCGTTTTATTTCCCCTAGTATTTAAATGACGATCTATGCAATTTTCAGTAATATTTAGTTGTGCGCCCTCAAACCATTTAATTTCTGGTTTGGAAAAATCCCAACTAAGGACATTATCCCACTTTTTACGCCACATAAAATGTTCCTCAGCAATCTCTTCCCAAAAACTCTCTGGATTACGAACTGATTTACGATAAACTTGGTAATATTCTTCTAAATGTTTTATATGGTAATTGCTCATGGATTTTAATCTAAAAAATTTTCTGAAATAAAAAGCTAAATATACGCTTTGTTTTAATGGATTAAAATAAGAAAAATGTAAAAAAATGTAAAAAAATTTCTATTCCAGTATTATAAGAAATATCTTAAAAGGAGATAATATTCTTGGATGTTATAAATAAAAACTATCAATTTAATTAATAGTGAAGGTTTCATATATAATTAGATCTTTGTAATATCATAAATCTTCTCTAGTTATGTCAAAATAAAAAAATCACAACAAGTAGCGGTTGCCCAATAAACCACTACCAAGATTCACAAACCGGCAGGTGAAAGAGGCCCTGTATTATTACAAGACTTTTCTCTACAAGAAAAATTAACACAGTTCAACAGAGAAAGAATTCCTGAAAGAATTATCCATGCAAAAGGAACTGGAGCGTATGGAACGTTTACCGTAACTCACGATATTTCTAAATACAGTCGCGAAAAATTATTTTCTGAAATAGGAAAAGAAATAAAACTATTTAAGACCGTTGCAAAATTGAATAACTTACTCTAATCTATTTTTGAGATTGTTTTT
>CAYNLI010000150.1:0-5159 GCA_964398035.1 uncultured Flavobacteriaceae bacterium
TATTTTTTGATGGTACACCCCTGATAAGATCTCAAAATTATCATTTTTCACCCGTGTCCAATTCTTATAATGTGCCACAAATGCAAATACGCAAACTATAAGCGTAAGTATCAGCAATGAATCCCAAAACCAATGTATTTTCTTTCTTGCCATATCACTTATTCCTTTGGTTTACCGTATTTATCCAACCAAGCCAATGTATGGGCAACCTTCGTAATCAAGTTGCTTGGTCTATTTGCAATACCATGCCCAGCTCCGGGAATTTCCACCAAAACTGTTTCTATTTTTCTCAATTTTAATGCATGGTACAGTTGCTTGGCCTCACTTGGTGGCGTGCGCAAATCGTTCATGCCCACCATCACCATTGTTGGGGTCTCTACATTTCCAACAAGGGATATAGGCGAAAATTTCCAATAGTTCTCAAAATTTTCCCATGCATAGCCTGGGTATCGGGAATTGGCATACCCAAAATAATTATCGGCCACCAATGTTTTACTGATCCAGTTCATTACAGGCTTGACCACCACAGCGGCTTCAAACCGATTGTTTTTCCCGATCATCCAAGCAGCCATAATGCCTCCAGCACTACCTCCCGTTACATATAGTTGGTCCTCATATGCAATTCCTTTTGCAATGCAAAAATCCACTCCGTCCATAACATCGTTATAATCCTCTCCTGGATAGTTGTTCAATAAAAGGTTTCCAAATTCTTCCCCATAACTGGTGCTTCCCCTGGCATTTGGATAAAAAACAACATAGCCTGCCGCCGCGTACAATTGTATTTCTATGGAAAAACGGTCTCCATAATTTAGGATGGGCCCTCCATGGTTTTCAACCAAAAACGGATATTTTTTAGTAGCATCATAGTTTGGCGGATATACTACCCAACCTTGAATATCTCGCTGGTCAAAAGTTGATTTGTACCAAATTTCCTCAACCTTGCTCAAGGTTCTAAAATCCAACAATGCACTGTTTAAAGAAGTAATTTTTTTTAATGCTTTACTTTTTGGGGAAATAACCGCCAGTTCCGCAGGATAGTATGGAGTACTCTGTGTATAGGCAATTGTCCCGTTTTTAGAAATACTGTATGAGCCACTTGCATAAGGTCTGCCAAGGGTTGTTCCTCCCATATTGTCTGCCAGTTTGGTGATTTTTCCATCCAACGTTATATACCCGATCTTACTGTTCCCTTTATCATCATAGGAGAAATAGAGTCCCGCACTTTTAGTGTCCCATTTTATGTTGGAAACTCCCCTATCCAAAGTTTCTGAAATGGTTCTTTTACCACTACCGTCCACATTCATCACTTGTAGTTTTCTCACTTGGTAGGCTTCTCTTTTATCCCCAAAACCCAAATAGGCAATATGTTTTCCGTTTGGGGAGACCATAGGGTTGTAATCTGGCCCATCTCTATCCGTTAACGTATTGATCAACGTGTCATATACCCCGACCGAATAAATTTCGCTGTTCCTAAAATCATACTCCCAATTTTTGGTCCTATTACCCGAAAAATGAATTTTCTTGCCATCAATTGACCATGAAAGTGTTCCTCTATGATGGTAATCATCGGATGTTATTTTTCTTGGCGCACCACCATTTGCCGGAATCACAAAAATGTGGTTAAACCCAGGTTTTATATATCCCCTACCATCGGCTTCATGATACACCCTATCCGTAATACGTGGTGTTTCTGCCCATTTTGCGCCTTTTGGTTTTTTGGGCATTTTAGCCAAAACAGGTGCTTTTTTCTCCACATTCATGGAAAAAGCAAGCTGCTTTCCATTAGGCGACCATGTTAAAGAACTGGGACTAAATGGTAATTGGGATATTCTGGCAATTTTTCCAGAACCTAACCAATACATATAAATCTCTGAACCTTCTGGAGTACTGCTTACAAATGCTAGTCGGTCTCCATTGGGTGACCATTTTGGACTGTATTCACCCACCTCTCTAGAAGTCAGTTTTTGATGTTTGGAGCCATCGGTTTTTATCATCCAAAGATTCCCAGCGGTTCTATCTGCCATAATATCAAAACCCATACGGCGATATATAATCCAATCTCCATTGGGCGAAATCTGTGGGTCTGTCACATATTCTAGGTCATACACATCCAAATAAGAAAAGACATCTTTTTGGGCATTCGCATTTAAAAACAAGAAGAAGAACAGAGTAAAAAGAAGGTGCTTAGGTCGCATGGTTTTAGCTTTGAATTTATTATCTAAACTTACGCAATTGGTTAGAGTAATACAACAATTCCTGTTTTGGAATTATAGAAAGGATATGGTCATTTTTTATTGATGAAAATAAAGGCAAGATAAAAGTATTCTTAAGAAATTCCCCAACACACCTAAATTCAACAGTGATTTATAGCTATTATAAGAGTAGTGCTTGAAAAGTGTAAATTGCACATTTTTTAAAAAAAAGACTAAAATATCAAATAAGTAATTTTTGATATGATAAATTATTAATTTAGCAAAAATTTTAACAATTAATTTATGGCAGCCTCTACTAAAATTTCATTGAACACCTATGGAATCAAAAGTGAAAAAGTCAATTATAACCTATCTTCAGAAACGCTACATGATATTTGTTTGAAGAAAAATTTGGGCAAAGAATCAGACCTTGGGGCATTGGCAATACATACAGGGGAATTTACGGGTAGATCACCAAAAGACAGGTTTATTGTTAAAGATGAAATCACCAAAAATAAAATTTGGTGGGGAGACATCAACATCCCATTTAATGAAGACAACTTTGACGCATTATATAAAAAAATAACAGCTCACCTGTCTACCAAAGAAATACATGTTAGAGATGTTTATGCCTGTGCAGATTCTAGATACAGAATGAGCATTCGTATTATTACGGAACTGCCTTGGGTCTCACTTTTTGCCCATAATATGTTCTTAAGGCCCACGCTAGAAGAATTGAACGGATTTAACCCTGAATGGACAGTGATGCAAGCACCAAGTTTTATGGCCATCCCCTCTATAGATGGAACCAGACAACACAATTTTTCTATTCTAAATTTTAAAAAGAAAATTATTTTAATTGGAGGAAGTGGATATACGGGAGAAGTAAAAAAAGGTGTGTTTTCTGCCTTAAACTTTATACTACCCGTTTTTAAGGAAACACTACCCATGCACTGTTCTGCCAATATAGGTGAAAAAGGAGATACCGCAATTTTTTTCGGACTTTCAGGTACTGGAAAAACAACACTGTCCACCGATTCAAATCGTAAATTAATTGGCGATGATGAACATGGGTGGACAAAGGACGATGTTGTCTTTAATTTTGAGGGTGGATGCTACGCCAAAGTAATAGACCTTAAGAAAGGAAATGAGCCTGAGATTTACAATGCCATTAAAAAGGGGGCACTACTAGAAAATGTGGTGTTTAAGGACGGCACCAATAAAATTGATTTTGAAGATACCTCAATCACTCAAAATACAAGGGTAAGTTATCCTATATACCATATTGATAATATCCAAACTCCATCAATAGGTGAAAATCCAAAAAACATCTTCTTTTTAACTGCTGATGCATTTGGTGTTTTACCACCAATATCAAAATTATTGCCAAATCAAGCTGCCTATCACTTTATCTCTGGATATACGGCAAAAGTGGCAGGAACAGAAGCGGGAATCAATACTCCCACACCTTCTTTTTCCGCATGCTTTGGTGCGCCGTTCATGCCTCTTCATCCTGCAATCTATGCCGAAATGTTGAGCGAGAAAATGAAAAAATCCAATGTTAATGTCTGGCTGGTAAACACAGGATGGATTGATGGGCCATATGGTGTGGGGTCAAGAATTAAATTGCAATATACACGAGCAATGATCAATGCCGCTTTAACTGGAGAATTGGGTGCGTATAATTACAATGATTATCACATACACTCTGTTTTTGGTGTTGCCCAACCTAGAAAATGCCCTGGTGTTCCTGACGCTGTTTTAAGTCCAAGAACTACATGGAACAATGATGAAGCTTATTACAAAATGGCTTTTAAATTATCTAATGCCTTTAGAATAAACTTTGAACAATATGCATCCTTTACCAACGAAGAAATTCAAAGGGGAGGACCACAACGCTTTGCACATTAATACTACTATAGGTTATGCTTAAAAACAGAAATAAAACGTTAGGAGAATTTATCATTGAAAATCAATCTTCATTTAAATATTCCTCTGGAGAACTTTCAAAATTAATCAATGCCATTCGTTTAGCTGCAAAGGTGGTCAACCATGAAGTAAATAAAGCTGGGCTTGTAGATATCTTGGGAAGCTCTGGGGATGTAAACATTCAAGGAGAAACACAACAAAAGTTAGATATCCATGCCCACAATAAATTTATTGAGGCTCTGACAAATAGGGAAATAGTGTGTGGAATTGCCTCAGAAGAAGAGGAAGATTTTATTACGATCAATAGCAATGATGAAAAGCACCAGAATAAATATGTGGTGCTGATCGATCCATTGGACGGCTCTTCAAACATTGATGTAAACGTATCTGTAGGAACCATTTTTTCCGTTTACAGAAGGGTCACTCCTATTGGCTCCCCTGTTTCTTTGGACGATTTTTTACAACCGGGAAAAAACCAAATAGCTGCCGGATATGTTATTTACGGAACTTCCACAATGTTGGTGTATACCACTGGAGATGGGGTAAACGGGTTTACCCTTAACCCTGCTATAGGAACTTTTTATCTCTCCCATCCCAACATGAAATTTCCAAATACAGGAAATATCTATTCCATAAACGAAGGCAACTACAATCATTTTCCCCAAGGAGTAAAAGACTATATAAAATTTTGTCAAAAAGAGGAAGAAGATCGCCCTTATACATCAAGATATATTGGCTCCTTGGTTTCAGATTTTCATAGAAACATGATAAAAGGAGGCATTTATATGTATCCCAAAAATAGTAAGGCCTCCAATGGAAAATTACGTCTGCTCTATGAATGTAATCCCATGGCTTTTATTGCAGAGCAGGCCAATGGAAAAGCCAGCAATGGACATATGAGAATAATGGATATTGAACCAACAGAACTCCATGAACGGGTTCCTTTTTTCTGTGGAAGCAAAAAAATGGTAGAAAAGGTTGAAACGTTTATGAAACAAGAATAATATTATAAAAGATGAGCTTAGATAAATTGTATGA
>CAYNLI010000151.1:0-5130 GCA_964398035.1 uncultured Flavobacteriaceae bacterium
TTATAAATGACAAACTATTTGGAGTGATTGATTCTGAACATCACGAAGAAAATTTTTTTACCGAAAAGCACCTCCATTTACTTACCATAATTGCTGCGCTTTGCGCACAGAAAATAAAAGAACTACATAGTAAAAACAAAAAGCCTTTAACAAAAGCCAATGAATATTTTAAGCGGTTAGAGAAACTTATGAGGTTCCAAAAAATTTATAAAAACCCCAGTCTTAGCTTAAGTTCAGCTGCTGAACTTTTAGGCATTTCTGCCTGTTACCTCTCAAGTTTGGTCAACGCGGCAAGTGATACCAGTTTTATAGACTATATTAATAAATACCGGGTAGCCGAGGTAAAACGGAATTTACATTCATACCAATATACCCATTATACCATAGTTTCTGTTGGTTTAGAATCAGGTTTTAACTCAAAATCTGCATTCTATAACGCTTTTAAGAAGCATGCTGGACTTACACCCAGTGTTTATCAACAATCGCAACTAATGTTGTCCTGATTCTTTCAAATCAAAAGAATCTACACCCTTCCCTTTTTTCAGCATCTTAAGTTTGCTGTAACAATTTTAAAAATTTCCAAAAAATGAAAACGACTATGAAATTTACAACACCCTTATTTGCGATTCTTTTTATTGCTACTCTTTTTATGTCTTGTTCCAAAAATGATGGGGAAGACGGTGCCATTGGGCCACAAGGAGCTCAAGGCCCCGCTGGCGCTATGGGAGCTGATGGCCCCGCTGGCGCTATGGGAGCTGATGGCCAGGAAGGTGCGCAGGGTGAGACCGGTGAGCAAGGTGCAACAGGCACGGCCAATGTAATTTATTCTGATTGGATAGCTTCTGAACTTGGGAGTATGCCAGCAGCCGAGGAATCAGAGCAATTGTTAGTCTCGTTGGGCTTGGTTGATTTTAATACTGACCAAGACCTTATCATCGTTTATGGCAGACGGCCCACTAATGCCATAAATAATGATGTTAGAAAACTTCCCTTTGAATTATTTTCGCAAAATGAAGTTTATCGATTTCGATTGTCTGAAGGCTTTACTTTCGCAGCCTTGTATGTAGAAGCTGTAACTTCTGATGGGGGTACAAACCTTTTTACCTATTTCGATGATTATCGCTATGTTATCATTCCTGGTGGGGTTTCTGCAAGTGGAAAATCTTCCATAGACTACGGCAAAATGACCTACGAAGAAATTATTGAGCACTTTAATATTCCTGAGTAATTCAACAAAAAGTAAGGGGCATTGACAACCCCTTACTTTTTTTTCATAAAAATTGATTCAACAAGAAAAACAATTAAGTATGAAAACAATACAAAATATCTTTTGGCTTACCCTGTGTAGCGTACTATTTCTCACCTGCTCTAAAGATGGTGAAAATGGGGGTATTGGCCCAAAAGGAAATCAAGGTGAACAAGGTATCGCAGGAACTGATGGTGTTGGAGAACAAGGAATTGCTGGATCTGACGGACAAGGTGAACAGGAGGAGCAAGGAGAAACAGGTACAGCCAATGTAATCTACTCTGATTGGATTACCCTTGACTTTGGTGATACACCGATTAATACAACTTCCATTTCTCAGAATGTTGATGTGCCCGACTTAACACAAGAAATTAAAGACAATGGTGTTGTTTTAGTTTACTCTAGAAATACAATCAATGCCCTTGATTATGAATATTATACGCTACCCTATCATAGGTATAATCCAGATTTTCAATACTATTCCCATAAGTTTTTTTCTCACGTTAATCGAATAAACATAAGCATATCAACACGGAAGGTACTATCATTTTCACAGCATTTCTTACTGAATTCAGATATGTTATCGTTCCTGGAGGGCTTCCAGCAAGTGGCAAGAACGCAATCGATTATTCCAAAATGACCTACGAAGAAGTAGCTACTCACTTTAATATTATAGATTAAGGTTGGTATTTCCCTAGTTAAAGTGCAAGCTCAAAGCTCAGGGAAATTATTTCAAATAACTAATAAAATAAGAACTATGAAAATCATTAAAAAAGTACTCGCATTAGCATTTTTTACTTTGGTTCTTTCATGTGAAAAGCCGGAAACCCCTTCTATAGAAAGCACAAATTTTAAATCAAGCTTCCAAATAAAAAAGAAATCACTTAAGGCCACCTTAGTAACAAAAGAAACTTCTTTTGATAAAAGGGGAGCTCACAGTTCAATTGTGTTCAATGAAAAAATGTGGGTGTTGGGTGGCACTTCAGGTGGTATTCATAAAAATGATGTTTGGTCAAGTAAAGATGGTGCAAATTGGCAACAGGTCATAGAACAGGCCAAATTTCCTGCAAGATTTGACCATGCTTCGGTGGTCTTTAAAGATAAGATATGGGTGATTGGTGGCAGGGGTAAAAAATTTAATGGTAAAGACGAATTAAACGATATTTGGTCTTCTACTGATGGTAAACAATGGAAGCAGACAATTACAAAAAATAAATTCGCCCCAAGGTTTTGGCATACCTTGACCGTTTTCAAAGGATGCT
Source organism: uncultured Flavobacteriaceae bacterium (assembly GCA_964398035.1). Lineage (GTDB taxonomy): Bacteria > Bacteroidota > Bacteroidia > Flavobacteriales > Flavobacteriaceae > Saonia. Next base: position 2,509 of record CAYNLI010000151.1, read on the forward strand.
TATGGCTCATTGGAGGCTGGGGAGAGACCGACACTTTTAGTGATGTATGGAGGAGTTGTGATGGACAAAATTGGGTGCAAATAACACAAAATGCCCCATTTGGTAAGCGACGAGGTCACGATGCCATTGTCTTTGATGACAAATTGTGGGTTGTTGGAGGTCACAAAGGAAATACTAGTGCTCAACAACTTACCAATGATGTTTGGTACAGCAGCAATGGCTATTCCTGGACCCAGGCCACCGATAATGCTAAATTTCCTCCCCGAAGAAACCACACTTTAGAAACCAATGGCGAATTAATGTGGCTAATCGCAGGGCAAGCCGAACAAGAGGGCCAAATATTTCTAAACGACATCTGGTATAGCAAAAATGGCACATCATGGTTTGAAGCTAAGACCTCTGAACCCTTTCCCCAAAGAGTTTACCACAGCTCTGTAATGCTGAATAAAAAATTGTTTGTCATCAATGGACTAGGGTTGAATGAAGATCAGTTTCAGCTGCTTTCTGATGTTTGGTCTTTTGAATTTTAAAAAGAGGAGCATAAAAAATTTGACCTGCTTATTGCATTTTGTTTAACAAGCATTATTAAATGCTGATAAAAGAATAATATGAAAACAACAGTAATGCATTTACCAATATTATCAACAGTAGTTTAGACTATATATAACTATAGTATTAACCGTTTTTTAGTCTCGAATTATACTTTGAAACATTCTTTGTAAGAATTTTTACAATGTAATAGGTTCTAAAAGAAAGCCGAATGCTTTGAAATTAAAATATCACTCCCATACTATTTATGTTATGCATTTGTACGGTGATTGATATAGATAGTTAAGGGAATCCAAAAAAAATGATTATGAAAAATAATTTTTTATCCAATTTAATCCTCACATGTATCTTGATTCTTGGATGTAATAATGATGATGAAAATCCAACTACAACTCCCCAAAATCAAAAGCCAGGAGGTTTTGCGGTGCAGATCACCCAGGTTACCGAGAATAATGCATTATTGAGTTGGAATGCCGCAATAGATCCAGATGATGATAAAGTAACCTATACGGTAGTTCTAGAAGATAGCAATGTACAGACGAATCTAGAAACAACAGAATTTCTATTAGAAGGTCTTATTCCTCAAACCAATTATAATGGTAAAGTAGTAGCTTCTGATGGCAATGGAAATACATCTGAGAATACATTTGATTTTACAACAGAAGAAGGAGAGATTATTAGCGAAGAAATCTCTATAGCCTGGGAAAAGTCCTTTGGAGGTTCTCAAATTGACGTGGCTAACGCTCTACAATTAACAGTAAATGGTGGGTATATAATAGCCGGAACTGCTAATTCTGATGATGGCGATGTAGGAGGCAACAATGACGCAGATGGTTATCTGGGAGGAGATTATTGGGTTATTAAACTGAACAATTCTGGAGATATGATATGGGAAACTAACCTTGGAGGAAATAGTGATGAAGCAGGGAATAGTATACAACAAACAACAGATGGGGGATATATAGTAGTTGGCATGACTGACTCTAATGATCAAGACATTAGCGGAGATACTTCTTCTGCTGATTTCTGGATTGTAAAATTAGATGGATCTGGAGATTTGATTTGGGAGACTAATTATGGTGGAAACGGTAATGAAGAAGCAACCTCTGTAGCGCAAACTTTAGATGGCGGGTATATTATCGTTGGTTTTACAGGTTCTTCAGATGGTGATGTAGAGGGTAATAATAACGGAGGGTTAGACTATTGGGTTGTAAAATTAGATACTACAGGAGCCTTGGTATGGGAAAAAAATCTTGGAGGTAGTGAGTTTGATATTGCACAATCTGTTGAGCAAACTAGTGATGAAGGTTATATTGTAGCTGGTTATTCTGAATCTATGAATGGTGATGTAGGAGGTAACTATGGAGAAAAAGATTATTGGATTGTAAAGTTAGATAATACAGGAAATATGGTTTGGGAAACCAATCTTGGAGGCTCACTTGATGATGAGGCGTATGATATTCATCAAACTACGGATGAAGGTTTTATTGTAGCTGGATATTCTGAATCTTCAGACTTTGAAGTAAGTGAAAACAACGGAAAAAAGGATGGTTGGATAGTAAAACTAAATTCTATAGGAGAAATAACGTGGGAAGCAAATCTTGGAAGTTCACTTAATGATGCCGCACGTTCTATCCAACAAACTACCGATCAAGGTTATATTTTTGCTGGTAACTCAGGCGCAAGTGATTTTGATGTAAGTACTAATAATGGAGGATTTGCAGATTTTTGGGTGGCAAAACTAAATTCTCTTGGTGAATTGTCATGGGAAATTAGTTTTGGAGGTCCAGAGCCAGATTATGCAAACAGTATTCAACAAACTAATGATGGTTTCATAGTGGCTGGCTATGTTCATGGTGCTGGAGGAGATATTAGCGGAGCAGGTAAAGGTAAGTGGGATTATTGGGTAGTTAAATTAGAGTGACATGAATATTCAGTTTTAGAAGGGGTTAGCTACAATAATTAAAGCTTGATACGAATAAACTAAGAGTTGGAGCATATGAGAACACAACAGAATCACGGGTCAAGTATAAAACTTGGGGACAAAAATGATAATTGTTAGATTTGTATAAA
>CAYNLI010000152.1:0-4906 GCA_964398035.1 uncultured Flavobacteriaceae bacterium
TTAGAAATGCTCCAATTCAGTATTTTTCTACTGTACACATCGATTATTGCATTCATGTACATAAATCCACGAAGCATAGGAATGTAAGTGATATCGGTCTGCCAAACTTGATTGGCATGTTCGATTTTTAAATCTTTTAAAAGATAGGGAAACTTATAATTTTTAGGGTCTTTGATAGTGGTTTTAGGCTTTCTGTAAATCGTTTGAAGCCCCATAAGTTTTATATAGCCTATGAACTCTTTTCACATTAACACGATGGCCTAGATCAAGATTCAGATAATCCGTCATACGCTCTACCCCGTAGTAAGGATGCTCCATGAAATATGCGTCTATCTCTTTCATCAACCTTAGATTATACGCACTCTCGCTTCTAGGCTTGTAATACAGACCTGAGCGATGGATATTAAGAAGTTTGCATTGCTGTACAAAACTTAGCCTTGGATGGCATTTTACCACCTTCTTTCTTCTCTCGGTAGTGCTCATTTGTCCAAGACTTTCTTTAAAAAATCATTCTCTACCTGTAGCTGCCCAATCTTGCTATAGAGTGGTGCTGTATCCAAAGTAGGGTCTTCTTTTTCTGTCTTTGATTGAAATGCTAAATCAGCATTGTCTAAAAACTCTCGTTTCCAACTTGATATTTGATTTGGATGGAGTTCTAATTTACCAGCAAGTTCTTGAAGGCTACTTCGCTCTTTTATCGCTTCAATAGCTACCTTGGCCTTGAACGACGCACTAAATTTCTTTTTGTTCTTTTCATATTTGACAGTGTTAAATTACAACTTAACTTCCTGTCCTAAATTTGGGGAGTATTATATTAAAGGCTATTCGTAAATCAGAAAGAAAACACCTTAAGAACAATAATAATAAATTTTAAAAAATAGAATAATGTTTTTGACACTTCAATTGACGATGCTTTTAAAGGAAGAGTTTGGTCTAAATCATAATTAAATGAAAAGCATGAGGCATATTGTTTTGTGCTTTTCTATACACCTCAAATTTGTACTGTCTAATATTGTAGGGTAAACTTTAGTTTTTTACTTAATTGAAGAAAAATCCCTAAAAGTGTGATTTTTTTGTAGAACTCAACGAATAATAAGGAAAGCAAGTACATTATGAAAAAGCATAAAATTGTCGGTATAGTATTTTCAATAGTAGCAGTTGTATTTTGTATTGTATTTATACAACAAATTGATTTTAGCATTCAATTAGAAAGTTACCTTAAGGTAGGGTATTATACACAATTTACACCTGTATTAATCAGTGCTATATTACTTTTTGGGGGCGTTTTATTAATTAAAAGAAAACCGAGGGCAAATTTTATTTTGGCTCTTTTTGGTCATGAAGTGTTAGAAGAGATTCTTTTTAATTGGATAGGTCTTACCACAAGTAATTTGCCAATCTATGCAATGGTTGTATTTTTTGGAATTGCATTGGTGACTCTATGGATTGCCTATTCAAATGCCTTTAGTCTTAAGACGCTTACTTTTAAGGAGGTAGTGTATAGTTTTGTTTTGGGAGCAATAATAAGCCTACTGCCTGCTTTTTTCTAAAAAGTGTGATTTTTTTACAGGTACTGCGAATAATAAGATATAGAAGAACGAATAAAATTTTCAATTATGAAACTAAATATAAACATCAAAACATCAATTTTAGCTTTAACGGCTATAGTTTTAGTGAGTATTATTGGAGTGGCTCAAGATCAGTTATCCATACCAGAAACAAAAGAAGAGGCATTGTTACTTATTAATATTCCAAACCCAGAATTTAACCCAAATTTGAATCCAGCACCAATGGATGCAAAAGCTATAGCCGACTTAGGTTTTGAACAGCAATATGAGAACAGCAATAGAAAGTTTGCAATGCGAGATGGTAAGGAGTTATTTGCCTTTACATACGCAAGGGAAAGCAACACAACTGTAATTTTATTACATGGCGTATTATCGGGTGCCTATATGATGAATAAAACGGCAGGTTTAATACGAGAAGCAACCAATAGCGAAGTGATTGCCATAGATTTAAGAGGACATGGACAATCCGAAGGAACTCCTGGAGATGTGGATTATATTGACCAGTATGCAGATGATTTATCTGATGTTATTTCCGCGGTAAGAAAAGAAAAACCAAATCAAAGAATTATACTTGCAGGTCATTCCATGGGCGGAGGTATTGTTTTAAGATATGCAATGAAAAAGGATGCGTCAACAGTGGACGGCTACCTTTTATTGGCACCACACTTGGGCAAAAATGCCCCTACAATTAGAGAAGAAGAACCAGCTGAAGGTGAAGCTGAGTTTTTAAAAATACATATAGAACGTATTATTGGTTTAGAAATGTTAAATACCAATGGAGAAACAGATTACAATCATTTACCAGTTTTGTTTTTTAATCTTCCTGCTGAGATACCGTTAAGAAATTATAGTTATAGAGCCAATGAGAGTATCTCTCCTGAAGATTACAAAAAAGGGTTGAATGCAATACACAAACCCTTACTTGTTGTAGTGGGCAGTTTGGATGAGGCATTTGATGCCGGCAAGTTTAAAGCTGCAATAATAGAAAATAGTACTGGTGAGGTGTATGTTATAGAAATGAGACACATAATGGAATAAGACATAGTAGTGAAACCATGAATGTTATTGCCAATTGGATAGAAGCACATAAATTGCAATAAGGGAAATTTGTAACCTAATGAAAACGCCAACCAAAAAAGATAAGTTTATAATCACAATAGATGCCCATAAAAAAATCATCTATAAGATTGTGAATTCATATTGTAGAAATAAAGAGGATAGAAAGGATTTAGAGCAGGAGATCATTATTCAATTATGGAATTCTTTTGATAACTATAATCCTGAATATAACTATTCAACATGGATGTACCGTATCGCTTTGAACGTTGCCATATCCTTTTATAGAAAAGAGAAGAAATGGTATGCCAAAAATGATTTTTATGATGAAGCATCGGTTATTAGTATAGAAGATGATAATGAAGGGAGTTCTGAAATGGACCAAAATATTAAGCTGTTACAGGAATTTATCAATGAATTGAATGAATTGAACAAGGCACTGATGTTATTGTATTTAGAGGAGAAGAGTTATGAAGATATCTCAGAAATATTGGGAATCAGCAAAACCAATGTAGCCACAAAAATTGGGAGAATTAAATTAAAATTAAAAGAAAAATTTCAAAAAAGATAGAGTTATGGAAGCAGATGAACTAAAACGAATTTTAGCAGCATATGACGACAAGTTGGATAAGAAACTAAATCTAAATGTAGCGTCTTTAAAGAACATGAATTTAGAGAAGACCAAGCAAAAAACACAATCTGTTCTTATTTATAGAAGTATAGAAATAGTGGTCTTTAGTTTGTTAGCGCTTTTTTTAGGCAGTTATATTGCCAATCATTGGCAGAGTGCCCACTTAGCTATAAGCGGTATTATTGTGGGCGTTTTTACATTGATAGCGCTGGCAGGAAGTATTGGTCAGGTTACCCTGATAAAACAAGTAGATTATGCTAAACCAATAGTGGAAATACGAAAAAAAATAGAATTGGTAAACTCACATGGGCTGTTGTTTGTTAAATTAATGTTTCTTTCAGTCCCAATCTGGTGGTCGTATGTAATAGTGGGCAGTGACCAATTATTTAATGTTGACCTATATACCCATATGGATGCTGATTTTGTGATAAAATACGTAGCAATCAATGGATTGTTAATTGTTCCTCTTGTTTGGTTTTTGACTAAACTGAACCATAAAAACTTGCATATAAAATGGGTTAGAAAAACTATTGGATTGTTTACTGGGACAAAAACAATAAAAGCGTTAGATTTTTTAAATGCCATTGAAAAGTTTGAGAGCTAAGAACACCATTTTATAGAAAACAAAAAGCACTGTTTTATAAAAACAGTGCTTTTTGTTTTAAACCTCCTGAAAGTTAAAATTATGACAAAGTCAATACACAAGTTGTATATGCAACATGTGTATATTACATTTACATCATGAAATATGATTTAGGACACTGTATAGGAAATAGATTAAGACGTTTATCTAGAATTGTGGACAAACAATTTAGAATAAGCCTTAAAGAGTATGATATAACTGAGAGCCAATTGAGTATTCTTTTTGTGTTGAGAAAATTAGGAAAAGTAGAGCAGGGAAAAATTGGTGAAGCTCTTGTCTTGGAACGGTCCACCGTAAGTAGAAATGTGAAGTTATTGGAAAAAGGAGGAATTGTAACAAGGACTTTGGACTATAGGCCAGAAATAGAATTAACATCAAAAGGAAATAAATTAATTAATGCTCTTATTCCTATTTGGGAAGGATTGATGGATGATTTAATGGGTAAGCTTGGAGTTGATGGTATGGATATTATTAAATCTTTAGAAAACAAGTTAGCATAAAAATTTTAATATAAATGTTGTATATACAACTTAAAATTAATTGAGATGAAATCACAAAAAACGAATAACTCAGAAATTAAAATTCAAAGACCTGTTTACTGGAAACAAGTTTTAATAACAACTTTAACTGTTTATCCACTTCTAATGGGAGCGACCTGGATTTTGAAATCGGTATTTCCAATGCAAGAATTAAAGCAAGAAGTTTCAATATTTTTTACTGTTGCGATGGTAGCATCATTGATGGTGTTTCCAGTAATGCCATTAATGATGAAACTTCTTGGGTCTTGGTTAAATAAAAAATAACAATCAAAAATAAACTTAAATACTAAAAAAATGAAAACTAATACAATTACAAAACAGAATCAATTGCTAGACACAAAAATTGTCAACTTAAAAAAGTTTAATCTCAATATTCACTATGCCGAATTAGGAGAAAAAACAAATCCAACTTTACTATTATAACATGGTGTACCAGAAAATTTGCATTCTTGGTATGCAACAGGTATGC
>CAYNLI010000153.1:0-4859 GCA_964398035.1 uncultured Flavobacteriaceae bacterium
AGAAAACATCGATAAAGTGCATTTGGGGTTGAATTAAAACCCATTTTATAAGAAAAACAAACCACATGGTTTGCTAAGACTAGAAGAGAGACTGCTGTTTAACGGGACTTTCATGTTCTAAAAGCCATTTTTTGCGGTGCAATCCGCCTGCATAACCAGTAAGAGAACCATCGCTCCCAATAACCCTATGACAGGGAACTATAATCCATAAGGGATTTTTGCCATTTGCCGCTGCTGCCGCTCTGATTGCTTTTACATCGCCCAGTTTTTTAGACATGTCCAAATAGGAGATGGTTTTTCCGTAAGGAATGTTCTCTAGTTCTGTCCAAACTCTTTTCTGAAAATCCGTTCCTTGGGGATTCAGGTTTAAACTAAATTCTGTTCTTTTTCCTTCAAAGTATTCTTGGAGTTGGTACACGGCATCTTCCAGCACTTCAGGAATTATACCGGTTGTTTTATTTTCATTGTTTAATACACTAACAACGGCCAATCCGTGTTCATCTCCTTCTAGTTTGGCAATACCTATTGGGGTCTGTATAAATGCAATTTCCATTTATTTAGCTTTATTATTGTCTTCAATAATACCCAATCGTTTGGCTCTAACTTCCCAATTCTTTCGTGCTAAATGCTGTAAATCTTCCACTCCGTCGCTTTCATCCACAATTTCCAACCCAAGAAGGGTCTCTATCACATCTTCCATAGTGACCAATCCGCTTACGGAACCGTATTCATCCACAACCAAAGCAATGTGCTCTTTTTGTTCAATGAGGGTTTCAAACAATTGTGGGATGGGCATGTCTCGTTCAGTGATCAGAATATCCCTTTTAATGGTTGCAAGTGCTGCCTTTCCGTGTTCATAAATGATTTCTTCCAGTATATTGTCTTTTAGGACATATCCTGTAATGGTATCCGTACTATCTTTATATATAGGGATTCTGGAAAATTGAAGCTTGGGGTTGTCCTCAAAAAACTTTTTGATGGAAACACTTTCAGAAGCCGTTTTCATCACGGTTCTAGGTGTCATAATGTCCTTGGCAAGGATTTCATCAAACCGAAGAAGATTCTTGATTATTTTAGATTCAGATTCCTGAAAAACACCTTCTTCATGGGCAATATCTGTCATTGCTGTAAAATCTTCCCTGCTCAGTACACTCCCATGATGCCCTTTTTTGCCAATGAGTTTAGTAAAGAGCTGCAATACCCATAAAAGTCCGGTCCATTTTAAAACCCAGACCATTCCTTTTAGCGTTATGGTGGTTATTTTGGACAATTGTTTCCAATAGGTAGCACCTATGGTTTTAGGGATAATTTCTGAGGCCACTAAAATTAAAATAGTCATTAAGGTAGAGACCACACCAACCATAAGATCTTCTGTAAATTCAAGGCCAAAAATTGATATCTGTTCATTCCCATATATTGATGCGTAAGCAACTTTAGCTTGTACGCCCACCAATATGGCACCAACGGTATGGGCGATGGTATTTACGGTAAGAATTGCAATAAGGGGCTTGTCCACATCCTTTTTTAGGTTTTCCAAACCTGTTGCATAACTGACACCCTCTTTCTTCTTAAGATTGATGAAGGTTGGGGTGACACTGAGCAAAACGGCCTCTAAAATGGAGCAGATAAAGGAAAAAAAGATAGATATGGCAGCGAAAAAAACGAGTAATCCCATGAAATATAAATAAGTGCGACTAATGTACTAATTTATGAACATATCCAATCGTAAACCGGGGATGCTTTTATGATATAAAAAGCATTGGTTTCCTTTATTATAAGATTTTTTTTCTTGGAACAACGACAGTTTAGGGGTTTACCAAGATTTATTTCAATTACTAACCTTCCCTGTAAAAACATTGGGTTTATCGGCACCGGAGGCAAACGGGTTTCCAGAGGATCGTCTAAAAGAGACCACTTGGCCTATATGCCACAGTGCATCGGCAATGGGTCCGTTCAACTGGTTCCAGAACGGAAATTCTGATTGCCCATTATCGTTTTTAAAAATAATGGTATAGTTTTCAAAGTCGGCGGTAGAGCTGTTTCTAAAGATATCGGCCGCTTCTTTTATCAATTCCAACGTTACTTTTCTTTTTCCCTGAAAATCCAGTTCAGGATATTCCGTTTCGTTTATGTTCGGTCTTTGATTTGCCGAGTTGTTTATGATGCGTACCAAGCCCAAAATATGATCTACGGTCTGTTCTGAGGTTCTGGCTTCTTCATTGGGCTTAAAACTCAAATCTTCTGGTCTTAGACTATCTGTGGCCCAGTAAAACCGAAAGCCCAAACCATCCAACATTCTGGCAGTGACCGTACCAGCGGTGTACGTTTCTGAATATCCGTCCGGTATTTCACGATAAGGTAAATCCCTGCCCGATTGGGAGGCGGGCATACCTTCTGAGGTTTGGGAATACGTTATCTGAATTAAGCTTAAAAAGACTATTAAAAGAGCTGTTTTTTTCATTTGATAAAAATACAGGAACTGATTTTACTAACGGGATTTGTTTTGTTCAAAGTTGTTCAAAATGCATATAAACCTTTCTGATACTGACGGAAATGTAGCTTTTGAGGATGATTTTAAAAACTAAAGAGGACAACTATTGTTGTCTTGTGCCAGCTCATTAATTATCTACTAAATGTACTACAAACCCCCAATTCTGATGCTGTTTTCTGCCCATGGCGTTAAATCCGTCACCAAATATATCCGCATCGCCTTCTGATATGAATAGCAATTCATTAACACCTTTTTTGATGTTTAAAAGTTGGGCCATTTTGTCATTTTGCAGTCGATCTAATTTGTGCTTGGCATAATGGAAAATTTCCTCACCGTTTAAATAAATTTTAAGTTTTCCAACGAAGTCAAAGATTAATATTTTCTGTTTGTCCTGTTCAGAGACAATATTTTTTTTCGCAAAAACCACACCGTTGGGATGTTCAAAATAAGGGCTCAGATTTATATATTCTCCTATTGATGGTTTTACTTTTCTCCATGATGTGACTTTTTTGAGGTCTTCATAAGTTAAAGATTCACTCCTTGTAAATTGTTCAGAAATCTGCCAGTCTATAACGGGACTTGGAATTTCTATTATATTGAAATTGGCAAAATAGGAGTCGCCAAACATACTTCTGAGCAAGATGCTGCCATTTTGGGTGTCTGTTTCTAAAAGCTCAATATCCATTTGTGCTTCTTCGCTATGGTCCACAAAAACTTTGAGTCTGTTGTTCCTCACTTCAATGGCAACGTGAAACCACTCCATTCTTTTAATGGCTGCCGTTTTTTCATAAGTAGGGGCATTGTAAAACACCCAACTTAAAGCGCCATTATAAATTGGGATGTATTGTATTGCTTCTTCTGTGCCACCATATCCAGTTCTAAAATAGATAAACTGGTAATTCTGCTCGTCTTTTACATGAAAACCAATACCAGACATTTCTGCCCCTGCAATATCCATTTCAATCCTAAAATTTTTAAAATCAGTATTTTTCATCCATGCAATAGCATGCTCTTTGCTGTCCAATTTTATGGCTTGTTTGTCTTTGTGGACAATATCTATCAAAGTCTTGACTTTATTGTTTTCAGAATAGACTGTCCATTCCGCTTTGTCAAAATCCTGTGCAGAAGTGAATAAGGTGGTGAACGTGATAAGAGCGGATAATATCAGTTTTTTAATTTTCATGGTTTTATATGTGACTAGTTTGTTTTTGTAATCTTTAAATTTGCAAAATAAGCATCTGTTCCCGGGCCCACCCACAGTCCTAGTTTCCCACTTTTTTCAGTGGTCAATAATTCGTTTACGACCAAGGTGGGTTGTGTGGCGTTGTGCACATAGATCTCTGCGCTGTCATCTTCTATTATAATTTTTACATGCGTCCATTCCAATGGCACCATATCTACATAGGTCTCGTATTTTCCTGGTGTTTCGGTACGCAGCTTACGCCAATCAAAATCCGGAGAGGCCATATACTGAACGGTATGATTTCTTTGTAGCTGGGTTTTGGCCCTACCATTGGCAGCACGTAGGTAAAAACAATTGTAAGTGGAATTATTTTTAGAAATTCTAAATGCGAGACCCAAAAAACCTCTGCTCATGGGATTTGAATCTTTAGACCGACTACCAGCCAAATCAAATTCTATGACCCCGTTGCTTACTTCCACATCATCTATTAAAATCAAAGAACTGCCTTTTTCTGAAGCTATTGCTTTACCATAAATAGCAGCTTCTCCTTTGAAGACCATATTCTTGGTTTCTACATTGATGAATGTCAAATTTGAGGTCTTTTCCAGCGTTGATATTTGTAATTGGCCAAAACAATAATTTGAGATCAAGAGGACAAGCAAGATGCTTGTATGAGAAATTTGTTTTTTCATAATTGTATACATTTGTTTTTTAGAGAATGTAATTTGCAAAATCATTCAAGATTTTACCATTCGTTTTCCAACCGTTTTAGAACCATTTTCCAATTCTTTATAAACGCCTTATTATGAGCACTATAAACTCACAAGATCAAGAACTTATTAAGCGACTAAAGAAAAAGATAGAACAGGTGTCTGGACTTCCATCGCCTGAAAAATGGACACAAAAGGACTATGATTTTTTGGTCTATTTTATTGAGGAAAAATCAGGGGTACGGATTAGCCTTTCTACACTTAAACGGATATGGAAAAATGAAAACAATAGATTGCCCCATATTTCTACACTAGATGCCCTTTCACAAGTGGCCTTTGAAAAGAAATGGCTTTCCTTAAAGGCAGCTTTAGCTCCAAGTTCCAATTTACCCGGCAATAAAGAACAAAAACAGAGCAATAAATTGGCGCAGCTTGCCTTGGGCAGTATATTGGTAGGTCTGTTGGCTTTTTTTGG
>CAYNLI010000154.1:0-4787 GCA_964398035.1 uncultured Flavobacteriaceae bacterium
AAACATTGTTAATGAACAAGTAATAAATTTGTAGTTTCAGATTATATTGTATTATATGAACTGTATGTCACAAAAACTAACTATATATCTTTTCTTTATTTCTCAATTATTATTTTCTCAACAAGATTTCACTGTGGATTCTATTCACATTTCAGAGTATAAAAAAAAAGTAATTCAATTTATTAACCCACAACCAGATAGTGCTCTTTTTTACATAAAAAAAAGTTTTCAAATAGCTAATTCAAGTAATTATGAAATTGGTTTAGCGGATACAGAATATCTTTTTGCTCAATATTATAGAAGAGTTCAAAAAATTGATTCTGCAATTTTTTACTTTAAAGAATCAGCGAATCGCTCCAAAAAGTCTAATTATAATCTAGGAGCTTCAATTGCCAACAATGGTTTATGTAGAATTCTTTATTTATTAGGAAATTACGAGGAGGCAGAACAAGCCTGTAATAGAGCATTAGCTACATTAAAGGAGAAAAGTGAACTATCATATATGACCAAAGCTGATACATACACAGCACTCGGAACTATTTATTTAAGAAAAAACAATATTGAAAAGGCTCAAGATAATTTCTTAATTGTTGATTCCATGCATCAGAAAAAGGCTTTACGACCAGACGTAATTGCAGCCGCCTATCAAAACCTAGGTGGTATTCATCTTGATTTAGAAGATTTATCACTTGCAGAAGATTATTACATAAAAGCAAATAATGAATTTGAAAAACTTCCTCCAAATGCAGCGGAATACTACATGAATTCTAACAATGTAGAATTGGGTAAGCTTGAATATAAAAAGAAAAATTTCCTCGCTGCTGATACCCTTCTTACAAAATGCTACACTTTTTTTAAAAAAATTGGAGATGAACAAACACTTTCAGAGATAGGTACATCACTTGCACTAGTAAAACTTAAACGAGAAAAGTATGGAGAAGCAGATGATTTACTTAAAGAGGCGTATACATTACATGAAAAGAACGGTTTTGCATTAGAGGCTGCAACAGACGCTGTTGAATTGGCGAAAATAACTATTCGTAAGCAAGATTTTAAATCTGCAATGAACTGGGCAAAAAAAGCAGAAGAGCTTAATATCATTTTAAAAAATAGTGCTATTAAAAGAGACCATTCTTTTGTATTAGCAAACCTATATGCAAAGCTTAAAAACTATAATAAGGCTTTTGAACACCAAAAAATTGCTCAAGCAATAAACGACTCTTTAAATAAAATACAAAGTGTTGAGGCAATAAGGGAAATAGATGAAAAATACCAAAGAAATCAACGTGATCGAGAAATAAAGCTTCTAAAAACGCAAAGTGAAGTTGTTCAAGAGCAAACAAAAAATCAAAAAAATCTTTTGCTTGGTGGCATAGGGTTGACGTCTATTGCTGGAGTATTTCTTTTTTTACTATATCAAAACCGACAAAAAACCAATAAGAAACTACGAGAAATAGATACTCTAAAAACTATTTTTTTCACCAATTTATCCCATGAATTTAGAACCCCTTTAACTCTTATATCTACTCCTATACAAGAATCATTAAATGAACCCAATCTTTCCAAAGAAAAAAGAGAGCATTTTGAAATAGCACATAGAAACACGGAAAGATTAACATCACTTGTAGATCAACTTTTAGAACTTTCTAAAATAGATAGTGGAAACAGAAAATTGTTTTTGGAAAAAATTGCGCCCACCCAGCTTATTTCCTTCTGGATGGAATCTTTTGTATATCTAGGAACGCAAAAGAATATTGAGTTTAACCTAGAAATTTTAAATAAAGAGCGAATAACATGGTGCGATAAAGAAGTGCTAGAAACCATTATTACTAACTTATTTGGAAATGCTATTAAGTATACCCCAAAGGATGGTAAAATTGGAGTTAAGGCATTTATAGCAAATGATGTACTGAAATTTGAAATATCAAATACAGGAAAAGGGCTTACAAAAAATCAGATTAAAACAATTTTTAATCGTTTTTACCAAACTGATGGTCACAATGAAGGAGCAGGTGTTGGATTATCATTAGTAAAAGAATTAACGGAATTACATAATGGCTCTATACTAGTAAACAGTAAACCAAATGATTGGATAACTTTTATGGTTTCAATAAGTCTAGATAAAAGCAAACTAAAAAATGTAGTTCTTAAGGAAAGTACAAGTCTAAATGTAGAAATGCTTCCAACCGTTTTAAAAGAGGAATCTGCTCAAAAAGAAACTTTCTTCCATGAAAGTGAATTGCCTATTTTACTTATCGTAGAAGATAATGATGATGTACGATTAGTTTTGGGTAATACCTTTAAAAAAGAATATCAGGTAATACAAGCTAGTAATGGAGAACAGGGTATTCTTAAAGCGTTGGAGTTAGTACCAGACATTATTATTTCAGATTTAATGATGCCAATAAAAGATGGCATTGAACTTACTAAGACCTTAAAAGAAGATGAACGAACAAGTCATATTCCAATTATTTTATTAACGGCAAAAGCTGGTGATGAAAATGAATTAATAGGTATTGATGTAGGAGCCGATGATTATATTACAAAACCTTTTAATCAAAAAATTCTTAAATCAAAGACAGCTTCCTTAATAAATCTAAGAAAAAAATTACAATCTCGTTATAGTCAAGAAGTTATTTTAAAGCCCAAAGATATTGCTATTACTACTGTAGATGAACGTTTCTTAGAAAAAGTACAGCAAGTTTTGGATAAAAAACTAACTGAATCTTCATTTACTATCGAGGATTTTAGCAAGGATGTGCATATGAGTCGTATGCAATTGCATCGTAAATTAAAAGCATTAACAGGTCTTTCTGCTTCAGAATTTCTACGCTCACAACGCTTAAAGTTAGCAGTGCAAATTTTACTACAATCAGATATTAATATATCTGAAGTTGGTTATAGCGTTGGGTTTAATGACCACGCTTATTTTAGTAAATGCTTTAAAGAAACCTACAATTGCACTCCAACTGAATTTACTAGAAAAAAATAATTTTCTTTTAAACCCCTATAAACACTACATTTTTCAATAGTGTTACATGCCTCATAATTCTTGTTACATACCTCATAGTAACTAGGAAAAACTCCTTATACTTTTACTTCAGAATGTGATTATTCATTTAGCGCCTTACAATTAAGCAAGCTAATGAAGAAGAAGTATAACAACTTAGAGGGCACTATTGATAGTTTTCCCAAAAATCAAATTTACCTAAATATTAACCATCTAAAAGATGGCACTTATACATTAAGTATTATCTATAAAAATAAGGTTGTCAAAAAAACAATCTTCAAAAAAGAAAATTGATATGAAAATCATCAAAATCATTATGGTACTTATATTCCTTGCTACATCTACCCAAGGGAATTCTCAATTTTTTAAAAGACTCTCTAAAAAAGCCAAAGAAGCTGCTGAAAAGACTATAGAAAGAAAAGTGGCAGAAAAAACGGAACGAGAAACTGATAAAACTTTTGACACAGTTTTTAACAACAAAGGCAAACTTTTCAAAAACAAAAAAACAGTAAAGTTGGATAGTTATACTTTTAGTCACCAGTATATTATGGAAGTAATTAGTGAAAAGGATACTACAGACATAACGTATTATCTAACCAATGAAGATGAATATATGGGAAGTTCATTTACTATGGGTAAAGATGAAAAATTTATTACCGTAATGGACTTACCCAATTCTGCCATACACTCCTTTATGAATTTGGGTGACAAAAAATCAATGACATCTATGAAAATTGATTTGGAAGATGTTACTGACGCAGAAATAGATGCCAGTGATTTTTCTATTTCACCCACGGGTCAAACCAAAAAAATTATTGGATTTAAATGTCAAGAATTTCAAGTAACTGGACCCCAAATGTCTGGTATAGCATGGGTAACTCAAGAAGCAGACATATCTTTTGAAAAGGCCTTTAAGCAGTTAAAATCAAAGAAAATAAAGGCTATAAAAGGAATGGATAAATCATGGCTGGGTAGGATAGATGGTTTAGCACTGGAAACAAGGATGATTGATTATTCTAGTAAAAAACCGATACTAATAAAAACAATTTGCACGTCATTAACCGAAATCGATTTTAGTATCAACACATCAGAATATGAAAAACCATTTTAAGGAATTCACAATGAAAAAAATTATAACAATACTTGTAGTAAGCCTGTTTATGGCTTGTAATACAAAAACCAAAAAGGAAGTAACTACGCCTAATTCAGAAATACTTTCGATTGAAAAGATAGAAACTAAAACCATGGCATCTGGTGACTATAGTACTTTGTTGGTCAACTTCAGCTGTGGTATAGATACTTCTGAAATAGCGAAGGTACTTGGAGTCCCTGAATCAGACCTAAAGGTTTCAGACTATTCCCCACCGAAAAAATGTCATTTAGAACTAAAGGGTTTTGGAGAAAATACAATCGGAGGTCAAACACGATTAATGTGGGGTTCCTCTCCTAGTTCTAAGAGTCAAAACAAAAAGGAAATTCAGAATTATTTAAAAAATCAAGAAGAGTATTCTGCAAACGTAATCCAGCATATGAGTATCGCTCTTGCTGACACCAAAGACTGCTACATTGCGCAACAACCTGCCCACGGTAGAATACTAATTTATAACGAAAACTATGATACTGCTTTTGTTCTCAACTATGGTCGTAGAGGAGAATTTAAAAGGTCACAAGAACAACACGAAGAACTTAAAGCAAAAATGACCGATTTAGCAAATTATTTATTAAAGAAACATAGAAAATAATATGATTATGAAACCAAATATATTTCGAGCAATTC
>CAYNLI010000155.1:0-4781 GCA_964398035.1 uncultured Flavobacteriaceae bacterium
GGCCATTACTTCAGCTCAAGTTTTACTTGCTATACTGGCAATTATTTGGTTTAAAAAAGGAAAATGGAAAGAGGTTAGAATATAACTGATTTTTGTACCTTAGATTTTACAAATTTTAAATTATGGATGCTAGTAAAAAAGGGATTAATACCATTTGTACACATGCTGGTGATTTAGAGGATAAAGAGTACAAAGGGGCAGTTTCCCCATTGTACATGAGTACCTCATATGCCTTTATGGATGTTGATGTTAAAAGGTACCCTAGAATGTTCAACACCCCTAACCAAGAAGCATTGTGTAAGAAAGTGGCAGCTTTGGAGCATACAGAATCTGCCTTGATTTTCAGTAGTGGTATGGCAGCAATAAGTACAGCTTTACTTGGTTTTCTAAGTGCAGGTGATCATGTTGTTTTACAGCAGACCCTTTATGGTGGTACATATGCTCTAGTAACCAGTCATTTTGAACGCTTTGGTATTGAATATTCTTTTACAAATGGATGGGAAGCATCAGATTTTGAAAGTGAGATAAAAGAGAACACTAAGGTATTGTATATAGAAACTCCCTCTAATCCATTATTGACTATAACCGATATGAATGCCGTGGCCAAGTTGGCAAAGAAGCATGGATTGGTTACAATGATCGACAATACTTTTGCAAGTCCGGTGAATCAAAATCCCATTGATTTTGGAATTGACGTTGTTATCCATAGTGCCACTAAGTATATGGGAGGGCATTCAGATATTAGTGCTGGTGCCGTGGCATCTTCAAAAGAGCATATAGAGAAGGTTTTTGAAATGGGAATCAGTTTAGGAGGTAACCTTAGTGATTATACAGTTTGGTTATTGGAGCGGAGTATAAAGACCATGGGAATTAGAGTAAAACAGCATAATGAAAATGCAATGCAAATGGCTCAGTTTTTAAATGATCATGATGATATCACAAAGGTTTACTATCCAGGTTTACCATCTCATCCTGAGCATGAATTGGCCAAATCTCAAATGAAAGGTTTTGGAGGAATGCTGTCTTTTGAGCTAAATGAAGGAATAGATGCGGTACAGTTCCAAAAGACATTACATTTAATAAAACCCTCCATGAGTTTAGCAGGTGTAGAAAGCACTATACTTTCACCCGCACAAACATCTCATGGAAGAATGGACAAAAGCACAAGAGAGAAGCAGGGAATATTAGATGGTCTTGTTCGTCTTTCTGTGGGAATAGAAGAACCCAAGGATTTAATGGCAGATATAGAACAAGCATTAAAAAAAGTAAGATATTAGGACAAATGTTTTTAG
Organism: uncultured Flavobacteriaceae bacterium; assembly: GCA_964398035.1. GTDB lineage: Bacteria > Bacteroidota > Bacteroidia > Flavobacteriales > Flavobacteriaceae > Saonia. The sequence continues at coordinate 1,293 of CAYNLI010000155.1, forward strand.
TGAAAAAGGGATACATATGAAATTAGACATATTAGTTTTTGGCGCACATCCTGATGATGCAGAACTAGGTGCAGGAGCAACAATAGCCAAAGAAATTTCAAAAGGTAAAAAAGTTGGGATTGTAGATTTAACCCGTGGAGAACTTGGAACCCGTGGTTCTGCTGAACTCAGAGACAAGGAAGCGAAAAAAGCCGCCAAAATCCTTGGAGTATCTGTTAGGGAAAATTTGGAATTTGCTGATGGCTTTTTTGTAAATGATAAAGAACATCAATTAGAAGTAATTAGAATGATACGTAAGTACCAACCAGAAATAGTGCTCTGCAATGCCATAGAAGATAGGCATATTGATCATGCCAAAGGGGGCAACTTGGTGAGTGATGCCTGTTTTTTAAGTGGGTTGATAAAAATAGATACTCAATTTGATGGTGATGGTGAGTGGCAAGACCCATGGCGACCAAAACAGGTATATCACTATATACAATGGAAAAACATTGATCCAGATTTTGTTGTGGATGTATCTGGATTTATTGACAAAAAAGTGGAAGCCATTATGGCATACAATTCACAATTTTATGACCCTAAAAATGAGGCTCCTGAAACCCCAATAAGTAGTAAAAATTTTGTGGACAGTGTTAGCTATAGAGCTAGAGATTTAGGAAGACTTATAGGTGTTGAATGTGCAGAAGGGTTTACCACTGAAAAATATGTGGCAGTAGATAGCCTTTCAGATTTTATTTAGACTGCTTTTTTAAATTTTCCCTCAGCCTTTGGGAGAGTGAAATAGAAACTAGTTCCTTTTCTTATAATACTGTCTACCCAGATAGTACCTTTGTTGTTCTCTACCATTTCTTTACATAGTGTAAGTCCAAGCCCTGTTCCTTTTTCATTGTTGGTGCCATGGGTAGTGAAATTGGAACTTTTTTCGAATAATTTATCTTGTGTTTCCCTATCCATACCTATACCTGTATCTTTTACAGAAATTAACCATTCCTCCTTTTTTGATTGGGCATCAATGGTAATCATTCCATTTTCAGGTGTAAACTTAAGTGCATTGCTGATTAGGTTTCTAATTACAATATCAATTTGATTGCCATCTGACCATGCAAACGTATTTTCTGGAATCCTATTTACAATTCTAATAGATTTATTATTTGCGGTTTTAGATAATAGGTTGATATTGTCCGAAACAATATTTTTTAATAAAATTTTAGAAGACCTGGTAACAGTACCTTTCATTTGGCTTTGACCCCAAGATAATAAGTTATTCAATGTAAACGAAATATGGTTTACATCTTCATTTAGTTTTGGAATGAATGATAAAAATTCGTTTTTCCCTACATCACCATCCACATACATTTTTAAAAGCCCTTGGAGAGCACCAATGGGTCCTCTTAAATCATGCCCAATAATAGAAAACAGTTTATCCTTGGTTTCATTTATTTCTTTTAATTCGTCTTCCCTTTTTTCCAATACACTTTTTTTGGAGTTTAGTTCTTTATTTAATTTTTTCTGAATTTTCTCATTTCTATAGACTAAAAGTGTTACTAAACCTAAAATTAGAAGAATAATACCGGCACCATATATATACCCTCTTTGTTTTGCAAGGGCTTTTTTATTTTCAAGAATTAAGTTTTCTTTTTGCTTGTCATGGCCCATTTTGGTTTTTAGCATGGTCAAGCTTTTCTTATTTTCATTTCTTGAAAGTGTATCTGATAATGCTTGATATATTTCATGGTATTTTAAAGCGGTGGCGTAATCTTCTTTATTTTTATTTATTTTATACAGTGTTTTTGCGCACTTTTTTTTGCCTGCTTTAAATTTGATTCTATCTGATATTTCAAAAGCTTTCAAAGCATAGTTTTCAGATATACTGTCTTTTTGAAGCCCGTAATATGCTTCAGCCATACCATTGATCAAATAAATCCTACCTCTATCATCTTCAATTTTTTCATGAAGTACTTCTCCTTGGTCGTACCAATGAAGCGCCCATTTGAACTTCTTCTTCTTTAAATATGTTTTTCCTTTAACTTCATATGCATAGGCCAACCAATCTATAATCTCATGTTTTTCAAAAATGGATATACTTTTATTGATATTGAACATGGCATATTCCAGATTTCCCATATCTGCATATGTAGAAGCTATATTGCTCATTGTTTCTGCAGCGGATATTTCATTCCCTATTATATCATTTATTTTTTTTACTTTTTTGTAAAAAATTAATGCTTGTTCATAATCTTTTTGAGAAGCATATAAACCAGCTATATTTTCATTCATAATAGACAACATTTTTTTGCTGTCCATCCTTTCTGCATATTCAATACTTACTAAATAAACACTTAATGCTTTAGCATAGTCTCCCATATATCCATATTCCCCTGCTAAATTGTTTTGTATTCTTATTGTTAAATTAGAATTTTTAATTTTACTGGAGATAGAAAGTGCTGATTTATAATAATTTACAGCTTGAGAATGTTTTCCCCTATCTGAATAATAATCACCTAATAATATCAATGATTGACATTCTGTTTTTTTATATTTAATGACTCTACTGTGTTTTAGTGCTTGTTGAGACAAAAGAAGAAGACTATCTGCTTTATAATACCTTAGCCTATTCCCTAAGCTGTTGAGTAATTCTATATAAGAAGTATCCTTAACAGTGAAGTCCTTCTGTTTTTTAAGATTATCTATTCTGTTTCTTAAACTATCTCTAACATTATTTTGGGCATAACTTATCCCAGTAAAAAATAGTAATACTATTAATAAAATAGTACATGTTTTAAAAGATTTACTAAAGGTTATTATTGGGACAGTCACTAAAATTGTTTAATTAGAATTACTAACCCTAAAATTAAGTTTAAAGAAGAGCTATTTCTAATTTATGTTGTGAAATGCCATTTTTTGTGTGTTTTACCTTACAAAAATAGCATTTCATCGATTTTATATACTAAATAATAAAATGTAGCTAGCAAAAAATATGTTTTATACCTTTCTTTAAAGTAGTAAATTTTAAATTTTTGACGCTTTTATTTTGAAAGATGAAGTAAAAAAAATTACCTTTGCCATCGCTTACAAATGGTGGTTGTAGCTCAGCTGGTTAGAGCATCGGTTTGTGGTACCGAGGGTCGCCGGTTCGAACCCGGTCTTCCACCCTAAAAAGCAAGCTAAAAGTCCTATCTTAATGATAGGACTTTTTTTATTTACACTCTAATATTGTTGGGAGTTAATCCGTGTAATTTTGGATCAAGACCAATTGTTGTGTTTAAGCAAATATTCTAGTTAGTCTAAAGAGGAAGAATTCTACGTTTCTCACGCCTCTGAACTGTGCTCTAAAAGCCTTTATTTTGGCATTGAAAGATTCTGCAGAAGCATTGGTACTTCTATTAATGAAGTAATTCAATATGGATCTATAGTTGATTGTTATAGTATTGACAATCGTGTTAAAAGCTTTGAAACCTGATTGCTCTACATCTTTGTACCAATGCGCCA
>CAYNLI010000156.1:0-4597 GCA_964398035.1 uncultured Flavobacteriaceae bacterium
ATCCCAACGTTCTGGATGAAATTGGAAAACATCACTTATTAAAGTAATATCTCCTTTTACTTCTATAAACTGGTTCAATAAATTACCATCTATTTTTCCTCCACTGGCAAAGTCTAGTGTACCATTAATAATCTCGCCACCATCATATGTTAAAGTTACATTAGAGGGTATGTTAATTGTTTCTCCGTTTAAATCCAATTGGCAACCAATAAGTAAAGTGTCCCCTGAACTAAGAATATCCAAATTAAAATCACATGGTGTGGTGTTCACCTCTAATTTTCCTTCATAACTAATCTCTTCTTCATTAATCTCGTTTTCTTCTTCTTCTTCTTCTTCTGTAGTTTCGTCTTCGCTTGTTCCCTCTCCCTTATTGTTTTCAGAAACAATTTGGAACAACAAATCTGAATCTGGACTACATGAACTTATAATAGAGATGCTAAACAGAAATAACATTAGATTTTTCATAAGTAAAAAGGGCTTTTGGGGATTAACAAATTAACAGACTATTATTTAAAAAACGATTAAAGTGGTCATTTTTTCGATAAACAACACAATTAGGTACGCAGCTACGTAATAAATGGATTATGGTATTAACAATTTTAACAAAAAATTCGATGAAATGCACTTTTTGGCATCAAAGTCAGTAAATAACACTACTAATGAGTTGTCCATTTTTCTTTTAATCATAAAAACCAGTTCACTACCATTATTTCAATAAATCATATCTCGTGTATTAATTTCTATCGATAATAAATAGGGTTTCGTGGAGGAAATAATCAGAAAACCAGGAGTAAGACCTATGTTAGCATTTCGTTTATTCCATTACGCATAGTTCCAAATCAAACCGATATGCTTAGTATACAAACCGAGTTGATTAACTCTATTAAAAAAAACCAAAATAGAAATGCCTTCTATATTGGCGAAATATTTTATACCTACGCACAACTCAACTTTGTTGTTGATAACATAAGAAATGCCATTAAAAATACCTCTCGCATAGAGAATAAACATATTGGCTTACTTATATATGATGATATAGAGACCTATGCCTCCATTTTGGCCTGTTGGTTAGAAGGTAAAGCTTACATTCCCATAAACCCATATAGCCCTATTGATAGAAATAAAAATGTATTAAAACAATCTGAAATAGGGATTGTACTGACTTCACATACCGTAAAGGGGTATTCTGGTTTTAAAAAAATAAATACAAGTTTATTGCCTAGCCCCAATCTGGTGGATAACAATGGTGATTATAAAAATCATAACTCAGATTTAGCTTATATTTTCTACACCTCTGGCACAACCGGAAAACCTAAAGGAGTGCCCATTACTTTTTCTAATTTAATAAGCTTCTGTAAGGCTTTTGACGCTATGGAGTGTACAATGACAGAGGAAGATAGGTGCCTACAAATGTTTGACCTCACCTTTGATCTTTCTGTAATGTCCTATTTAATACCATTACTTAAAGGTGCCTGTGTCTACACCATTCCAAAAGATGCCATAAAATACAGTTACATTTTTGAGCTAATGGAAGAGCAAAAACTAACCTTCTCTCTTATGGTGCCCTCTATGCTACACTATCTAAGACCTTATTTTGAGGAAATACATTGCCCAGATATGAAGTATAGCCTTTTCTGTGGAGAAGCCCTACCCTTGAATGTTACAGAAGAATGGGCAGATTGCATTCCCAATGCCAAAATAATGAATGTGTATGGACCAACTGAGGATACTATTTTCTGTACAGAATTAACTTATCAAAGAAATTTACCCAATAAAACTTATAATGGTGTTCTATCTATAGGCAAACCAATGAAAGGGGCTTATACTATTATTGTTGACAACTCCAATGCCATAGTGCCACAAGGTAAAAAGGGAGAGTTGTGCTTAGCTGGTGAACAGCTGACCAAAGGGTATTGGAAAGATCCAAAAAAGAACAAAACGTCTTTCTTTACTATAGAGTACAATAACACCCTCACCAGATTTTACAGAACGGGCGATTTATGTTTCATTGATGAGGATGGAGATATCATGTATTCTGGCAGGGTAGATTTCCAAGCTAAAATACAAGGGTATAGAGTAGAATTATCCGAAGTAGAATTATATGCAAAGGAAGGCCTTCATAAAATGAATGCTGTTGCAATTACCTTTACCAATGGTATCGGTAATTTAGAAATAGGTTTGGTCATTGAAGGTGCTAAAATAAATACCACTCCCCTACTTGACCATATGAAATCCAAGATGCCATCTTATATGATTCCCACAAAAATAAAATTTATTGCAAGTTTCCCTCTTAATTCCAATGGAAAGATCGACCGAAATAAATTAAGTACACTTTTTATTGAGAATAAAATTTTAAATGAAATGTAATATGGAAAAAACAGCTATCAGTGACAAAATAAAAACTGTTCTTATTTCTATACTAGAACATGATAATTTTGAAATGAATGATGATTTAACTGCTTTAGATGTAGATGGTTGGGATTCGTTATCACACATGCTGATCATAACACAAATTGAAGAGGAATTCAATATTAAATTTAAGTTGAGAGATTTAAACAAACTAAAAAACATGGGGTCTTTAATTAAGGTAACTCAAAGCAAACTTTAATCCATACATAAAAGTGATTTTTAACTCCTTTGAATTTGTTTTTTTCCTAACAATGGTCTTTTTTCTTTACTGGACTATTTTTAAGAAAAATGCCCTGTTACAGAACATATTTCTATTAAGTACAAGTCTGTTCTTTTTTGCATGGGCAGATTGGCGATTCTTATTCCTTTTAATACTCTGCATTCTTGTTAATTTTTTAATAGGGTTACGGATATACAATACACAAAAGGAAAAGATAAAACAGCGCTATTTATATCTTGGTCTAGTCTTTAATATAGGCCTACTCTTCTATTTTAAATATTTTAATTTTTTCTATGAAGGCTTTATAGAGCTATTGGGCTTTTTGGGAAGTTCACCCAACTACAGTTCTTTATCTATTATTGTGCCATTGGGAATTAGTTTTTTCACCTTTCAAAACCTAGGGTATCTTTTTGATGTGTATAATGAAGAAATTGAAGCCGAAAAAGATTTGTTGGCTTTTTCACTTTTTGTAGCCTATTTTCCAAAAATACTCTCTGGCCCCATAGAAAGGGGGAAAGAATTTATTCCTCAAATTAAAAACCATAGAAAACTATCTTACAAGACCTGCTCTGATGGTTTTAGGCAAATTTTATGGGGGTTATTCGCCAAGATAGTTATTGCTGAAAATTGCGCAGATATTGTAAATCCCATTTTTAACAATTATCAAGATGCTTCTTGGGGGATGTTAATGATTGGTCTTCTTTTTTATACCATTCAAATTTATGCCGATTTTTCTGGTTACTCCAATATGGCCATTGGTGTTTCTAAACTATTGGGCATACAATTAGCAAGGAATTTTGCAACTCCTTTTTTTGCTACCAATATAGCAGATTTTTGGAGAGGATGGCATATGTCCCTAACTACCTGGATGATGGATTATGTTTTTACACCACTTTCATTTACACTAAGAAAGTACAAGAAAAAAGGGCTTATAATAGCCATTGTTTCCACCTTTGTCTTAGTTGGCCTATGGCATGGTGCCAATTGGACATTTATTGTCTATGGCCTGTTACATGGCATCTATTTTATACCTATGGTGTACTCTGGAGGAATCAACCAGCAAGACAAAGCAAAAAACTTTTTTCTGGTTACCGGGCTAAAAAGATTTTTGCTTTTGGGTTTAATTGCAGTTACCGCTATTTTTTTTAGAGCTGGTAGTATTGACATTGCTATAAATTATATATACTTTTTGTTTTCTTTTAATAACTTTTATGCAACTACTTTTTTCTTTAACACAGCTATTGTATTAGCCATAATTCTTGCATCATTCTATTTTGCAATGGAATGGTACAATAGAAAAAAAACGCATGATTTTGATTTGGAAAAAGTGAATGTTATTATGAGATGGATACTGTACATTTTTGTTTTTGTACTAATTTTATTTTTTGGAAAAAACTCTGACTCTTTTATTTACTTTCAATTTTAACTTAATGAGACTACAACAATGAAGTTAATATTAATAAAACTTGGTTTATTTTTAGTTATATGCCTATCTATCATTTCATTTATCTTATTAAAATATGGAGGGAATGTAGATTTTTTTTATGAAAAATTCACAACACCTAAAGCAAAATCAATGATTTTAGGAGACTCTAGAAGTATGCAGGGCATTCAACCAAGTATTATGGACAAACACTTAAAAGAAAGTGGTTATGACATGCCTATGTTTAATTATAGTTTTACAATTGCCCAAGCCTTAATGGGTCCCTTATACAATAAAAGTATTTTAAAAAAATTAAACCCATCAACCAACAATGGTATCTTTATTATTTCATTAACACCTGAAATGCTTACATCGCCGTTAAACAACAATAATGAGTCTGGTGTGTTCAGGGAAGCTAATCAACCTCCACACAATATGACTTTTACAAGTATGAATCCTAATTATGAATATCTTATAAAGAATTATAATTTTTTCCATTTTAAAGGAATGTTTAGGCAAAAATCTAAAATGCATAAAGATGGCTG
>CAYNLI010000157.1:0-4595 GCA_964398035.1 uncultured Flavobacteriaceae bacterium
TGAAAGCAATGTATTTCCAATCTTTTAAGCAGTTTTTCAGGGGATGGCTAATTAAAATAAAAAACTTCACTTTATCAATAATTTACCTAAATCATAAAACTTTGTCAATTCAAAGTGCTTATGCAATCGATTGCGTAATATTTGTTTTTTTTGAGAACAAACCAACTTTTATACACCATTATACAGTTTTTGACTTTAAAAATAAACACCTTTTTAATTGTATTTATTGCTCTTTTAGGAGCACAACAATTATTGGCTCAGGACAATTTTTTAAATATACTGATTGATGATGTTCTCAAACAATTCTTGCTTGCCACTTTGCAGATCAAGCTCACCATTTTCCATAGCAATGTCATAAAGGTCTTCCAACCCTAATTTACCATCTTCAAAGGCTTTTCCTTTTCCACTATCAAAAGAAGCATATCTTTTTTCTCTTAATGCATCATATTGAGAACTAGAGATAATGGCATCAGCAGTTATCAAACCTCTTGCAAAGGTATCTGCACCACCAATATGTGCATGGAAGACATCATCCATATCGGTTGAGTTTCTTCTAATCTTAGCATCAAAATTAACACCACCACCTTGTAGGCCACCAGCTTTAATGAATACTAGCATAGCTTCTGTTGCTTCTTGGATGTTGTTAGGGAATTGGTCAGTGTCCCATCCGTTTTGGTAATCGCCACGATTGGCATCTATACTGCCCAACATTCCTGCGCCAGCTGCAATTTCCATTTCATGTTGCATGGTATGGCTTGCCAATGTTGCATGGTTTACCTCTATATTGATTTTAAAATCGTTTTCTAGACCGTATTGTTTCAAAAATCCAATAGCCGTAGCCGTATCAAAATCATACTGATGCTTCATTGGCTCCATTGGTTTAGGCTCAATAAAGAATGTGCCTTTAAATCCTTGTGCCCTAGCATAATCTTTAGCTGCATTCATAAACCTGCCCATATGATCCAACTCACGGTTCATATCTGTATTCAATAAAGACATATAGCCTTCACGACCACCCCAGAAGACATAGTTTTCACCACCAAGAGCGATTGTTGCGTCCAAAGCCAATTTTATTTGCCCACCTGCTCTTGCCAATACATCAAAATCTGGATTGGTAGACGCCCCGTTCATATAACGTGGGTTAGAGAAACAGTTTGCTGTTCCCCAAAGTAATTTAACACCAGAGGCTGCTTGCTTTTCTTTTAAGTAGTCAACAATGGTAGCCAATCTTTTTTCAGACTCCACAAGTGTTGCTCCTTCTTGTACTAAATCATAATCATGGAAACAATAGTAATCAAACCCCATTTTGGTAATAAACTCAAAAGCGGCATCTGCCTTTGCTTTTGCGGCATCAATAGCATCTGTTGGTGTATCCCAAGGAAAGTTCTGTGTTCCAGTACCAAATGGATCGGCTCCTTGTCCGCAGAAAGTATGCCAGTATGCAATTGAAAATTTAAACCATTCTTTCATGGTCTTGCCAGCAACCACTTTATTTTCATCATAATATTTAAAGGCCAAAGGATTGTCTGATTCTTTTCCTTCAAATTTAATGTCCCCTATTCCTTTAAAATATTCTTTGTCACCTATTGTACTCATAATCAAATTAAAATCAATTATTAATATATTCTTTCAAATCTTTTTTCCAAGCATCATATGCCTTAACATACGCTTCCTTATGCTCTAAAGGTTTATATGTATATTGGATTTCATCACTTACTACTGCTTCGCCATACGTTTTAAAATCTCCAAAGGCATAAGCTGCTGCTCTAGCGGCACCAACAGCTCCTGTGGTTTCCACTATCTTTATTTCACTCCCAGTAAGTGTGGCTATGGTATTTGAGAAAATTTCTGCCCTAAAAAGGTTGTCGTTTCCTGCTTTTATAGAAGAGACATCTACCCCATCATTTTTTAGGATTTCCATACCGTACACAAAAGAAAAAGCTATGCCTTCTAAAGCTGCCCTAAACAAATGACCTCGCTTGTGCATGTTAAAATTAAGGTTTAAAATCCTAGAACCTTTGTTCATATTGTTCAGCATACGTTCTGCGCCATTACCAAAGGGTAATATAGTAAGTCCGTCTGACCCTATTGGTGCAGAAGAGGCTAGATCATTCATTTTATTATATGAAAAGTCTTCTGTGACATGGCTACGCAACCAACTATACTGAATTCCTGTACCGTTAATGCACAAAAGTTTTCCTATTCTGGGTGCATTTGCCGCATGGTTCACGTGGGCAAAACTATTTATTCTTGTGTGTTCTTTTGTTGTGGTTTTATCTGAAACGGCATAAACCACTCCAGAAGTGCCTCCAGTAGCGGCAATCTCGCCAGGGTTTAGCACATTCAATGCCAATGCATTGTTGGGCTGGTCACCTGCTCTGTACATAATGGGTATGCCTACTGGCAATCCGCTTTCTTCTGCTCCTTTTTTATTGACTTTTCCTTGGTCAGAAAATGTAGGAACAACATCTGGAATCAATGAAGTGCTTATCCCTGCTTCTTGGAACAACCATTCTGCCGGTCTGTCCTCTTTAAAATCCCACATGATCCCTTCAGAAAGCCCTGATGGTGTTGTTACACAATCACCAGATAGTTTTAATGCGATATAATCCCCTGATAACATAAACTTGTGCACTTTCTCAAAAATATTCGGCTCGTTCTCTTTGACCCATTTTAATTTTGAAAGTGTAAAATTCCCTGGAGAATTCAATAAGCTTTCTACACATTTTTCAGTACCACAGGCATCAAATAAATCATTACCGGTTTCTACAGCTCTACTATCACACCAAATTATAGATGGCCTTAACACTTCCATATTTTTATCCACCAAAACCAATCCGTGCATTTGATATGAAATACCAACACCCTTAATATCTGATGAAGATACTTTAGTGCTTTCCATCAGCTTTTTTGTTACTGTACAAAGGTTTTTCCACCACTGGTCTGGTTCTTGCTCTCCCCAACCTATTTCATGGGAAATAATTGGCATTTCTTTTTCAGGGTAATGGGCCACCCCATTTACCGCTCCATTCTCAGCATTTATCAATGCCGCTTTTATAGACGAACTGCCTATATCATATCCTATCCAAAACATAAACAATACCCCGTAGGTCCAATTTTTTTTAAAGCTCCAAACATAATTAACGAAAACGATTGCGGTCATACTAAAGATGAATTATTTGACCACTATGACCTTCATTAAACTAAATCGACCTAAATTAATCAAATTTTAATAAAACAAAAACCTTAAAATTGCATTTCTGGCTGTAAGAACATCCCTTATTTTATCATCCTACCGATTATCTATATTGCTTGTGGACTTGCAACAAAAAAGTGGACAATTAGTTAAGAATCATGCAGCTATTTTTTGGTTAGACATTTCGTTTTCAAATTCTTCTATTATTTTATACCCCAAGGTGGAGTGTATTCTTCTTCTGTTATACCAAGTTTCTATCCATTGAAAGATTGACAACTCGGCTTCTGACCTAAGCCCATAATTATGCTTATATACCCATTCTACCTTTAAGCTTTTGAAGAATGATTCTGCCACTGCATTATCCCAACAATTACCTTTTCTGCTCATACTTTGTGTTACTGTCCCGTCATAACTTTTAGAACATTGGTAAAGTTATAGCTGGCATACTGAGACCCTCTATCTGAATGGAATATGAGTTCTTTAGTAATAGTATTTGATCTGACGGCCATCTTCCAAGCTGGGATAATAGTGTCATTAGTACTTAAAGTCTCACTCATTGACCATCCTACGACCTTTCGATTGTACAGATCGATTATTACGGTCAGGTACATCCAGCCCTGTTTGGTCCGTATATACGTAATATCGGATACCTATACCTGATTTGCCCTAGAGACTGTAAAGTCCTGATTTAATATATTAGGGGCTATTGGATAGTTGTGTTTGCTGTCCGTTGTAATTTTAAATTTACGTTTCCTTCTGGCAAACAGATTATTGACCCTCATTATCCTGGCAACTCTAGGCCTTGAGACACGATATCCCTTTTTCGAGAGTTCCGCTTTGATCCTGGGCGCCCCGTAACTCTCAAAGCTACCTTCGAAAATTATCACGGATGGCCAATGATATGACCTCGTTCTCCGACCATCTCTTGGATGGGCCCCTGCCCAACCAATTGTAATACCCACTTTTACTTATCTTGAACATTCTGCACATCTTCCCAACTGGAAATTTAAATTTATGGTGTTTTATGAACCTATATTTTTCCGGTCGCCCTAAGAGAAGATGGTTATCGCCTTTTTTAGGATATCCCGCTCCAGTTCGGCATTCCTTAATCTTTTCTTCAATTCCGATATCTCCCGTTGCTCGTCCGTCAGCTTTGGATTTCCCTTTTCCGGAAAACTATTGTCTCCATAATCCCTGGATTCCCTTCGCCAGCGCCTCAATACCGATGAAGGTATATCTAGTTCCCTGCATATCTCCACAACACTGCCCTAGGCATAGCTCAGTTCCACTGCCTTTTGTTTAAACTCTACCGTGTAATTCCTTTTTTCTCTTGACATTTTTCAAAGCTAATTTTAAAAGTATATACGCTCTTAACTTTATGTCCAGTTAAATGTAGTAA
>CAYNLI010000158.1:0-1803 GCA_964398035.1 uncultured Flavobacteriaceae bacterium
TTGCTCCTATCTTCTAAGAGCTCAAATTGTTCACCTAAAAGCATACATTTCGTAATAACTTCCTATTTACACATTTTATAGGATGGTACCTATAACCACAACATGTATATATTAATTCCGTTTCTTTAAAACGTCTACAACGTCATTTAATTTATGCCCCTTTGCTTGCAATAATATTAGATAATGAAAAAGTAAATCCGCACTCTCATCCAAAAATAGCTTTTCATCATTGTCTTTGGCCTCAATAACCACTTCTACTGCCTCTTCCCCTACTTTCTGGGCAATCTTATTGATACCCATGTCAAACAAAGAGACAACGTAACTTTGATTGTCACTCTGACGAAGTTCAGGAGCTATTGAAGCTTCCTTTTTACGTTGTGCAATCACATTTTCTAAATTGGACAAGAACCCAAAACTTTGAGTATTCTCTTCTTCCCAACAAGTATCCGTTCCTTTATGGCAAGTGGGTCCTTCTGGGTGTACAGTAATCAACAAAGTATCATTATCACAATCGTTTTTAATGGATACTAGATTCAGGAAATTACCGCTCTCCTCCCCTTTTGTCCATAAGCGTTGTTTGCTCCTACTGTAGAAAGTTACTTTTTTAGTGTCCTGTGTCACTTTCAATGCTTCCTCATTCATATATCCCAACATCAACACATTCTTTGTTATGGCATCTTGAATGATTGCTGGTATAAGTCTGTCGTTATTTTTAGCAAAATCTATTTTCATATTAAAATCTTGGGTCACCTTGAGCGCAGTCGAAAGGTCAAGATTTTGATTTCTCAAAACATCTCAACTGCGCTCAAGGTGACAGTTAGTTATAATCGCACAGGAATATTATTCTTCCTTAATTCTTCTTTTAAATCTTTAATTTCTATTTCCTTAAAGTGGAAAACGCTTGCTGCCAATGCGGCATCAGCTTTTCCATCAATAAAGGTGTCTGTAAAATGTTGCATATTCCCTGCTCCACCCGATGCAATTATAGGAATGTTCAATTCTGTGGATAATCTAGCTAAGGCCTTGTTCGCAAAACCATCTTTTGTACCGTCATGATCCATGGAAGTAAACATGATTTCTCCCGCGCCACGTTGTTCCACCTCTTTGGCCCAATCAAACAAATTTAATTCTGTTGGGACTTTACCACCTACCAAATGTACGACCCATTCTCCATTGATCTGTTTGGCGTCTATGGCAACAACTATACATTGTGAACCGAATTTGGCAGCCAATTCATTGATGAGATCTGGATTTTTTACTGCCGATGAGTTTATGGACACTTTATCAGCACCATTGTGCAATAGCACATCTACATCAGTTACAGAGGAAATTCCACCGCCAACGGTAAAGGGAATGTTTACTTTTTCTGCAACCCTTAAAACTAGATTTGCCAATGTTTTACGTCGTTCTTCAGTAGCAGAGATATCCAAGAACACCAATTCATCCGCACCTGTATTGGCATACCTTTCCGCCAGTTCCACAGGGTCTCCAGCATCACGTAAATCCACAAAATTAATACCTTTTACAGTGCGTCCATTTTTAATATCCAAGCAGGGAATTATTCTTTTTGTTAGCATAATTTTGTTTCGTCACCCTGAACTTGTTTCAGGGTCGCATTAGTTAATAATCCAATGTTTTTAATGTTGGATTTAGTTCTTTAATTAAATTAATTTTCCAATCATGATGCCAATTCTTCAACTGCTTTTCACTGGCTATTGCTTGATTAATATCAGTAAATTTTTCAAAATATACCAAATCTATCAAACTATATTTCTTAGTAAACTTTGAACCTTCACCTAACAT
>CAYNLI010000158.1:1903-4580 GCA_964398035.1 uncultured Flavobacteriaceae bacterium
TTAGATTACTCCAATATAAAATGTTGTTCTGTATTTATTGGTCATTATATATACAACACTATATTGCATTTTTATCTTTTTGTGTGACCCTGAAACAAGTTCAGGGTGACGCTATTCATTTTTAACATTCAAATCCACTCCATCATAGAACCCAAGGTTTTCATCCAATAACAACTTTACCCAAAAAGCAATTTGTCCTGTATGATAGGAATAGTGCTCCACAGCATGCAAAACAACCCCAATTCCTGAAAATTCATACGCTTGTACGCTTCGTTTTTCTATCAATTGCTTTTCGGTAGTTTTATTTATGGTGCTTTTTGCTTTTTCAACAGTACTCTTGAGCATTTTTAAAAGCTGTTCTTTTGAGTACCCATCTTTAGCGGCAAATTCTGCATCACGATTGCGTTCATCTTCTTTCTCACCAAGTGATACAATTGCATATTGGGTAATATTACCGCACAAGTGCAATATTAAATTACCAATACTATTAGAGTTTCCATTAGGTCTTTTCCAAACGGTGGCCTCATCAATTTTAGAAAGGGCAATAGTAATCATACGAGTACTTGCATCCATTCTATAAATTGCATTTTCTTTAAATTCAGATATGACCGTGTTCATATTATTGACTAATAATATAGTTTTCCAATTGTTTCATGCTGATTCTTCCTTCATAGATTGCTTTTCCTATGATTGTGCCCTCACATCCCATTTCTGCTAATTTTGGGAGTTCATCAAAAGTGGATATTCCTCCTGAAGCAATGAGTTTTAACTTCTCGACTCCGCTCGAAGTGACAGCAAGTATTTTTTCATACAAATCAAAAGAAGGCCCTTCTAACATGCCATCCTTACTGATATCTGTACAAATTACATATGAAATTCCTTTCCCTTGATACATCTGAATAAAAGGAATAAGTTCTTCTTTTGATTCTTCCAACCAGCCAGATACAGCTACTTTTTCATCTATGGCATCTGCGCCTAAAATGATTTTATCCAGACCATATTCTTGTAACCAACCCAAAAAAGTATCCTTGTCTTTTACAGCGATACTACCACCCGTAATCTGATTGGCACCACTCTCAAAGGCAATTTTTAAATCTTCATTGGTTTTGAGCCCTCCTCCAAAATCAATCTTTAAACTTGTTTTGGAAGCAATAGTATCAAGAATTTTATGGTTGACAATATGTTTGGATTTTGCACCGTCCAAATCTACTAAATGTAAATATTGAATCCCGTGCGCTTCAAACTCTTTAGCAACTTCCAAAGGATTTTCATTGTACACCTTTTTAGTGCTATAATCCCCTTTGGAAAGCCTTACACACTTCCCGTCTATAATATCTATTGCTGGTATTATCCTCATGGTTTTGTAAACTGAACTTGTTTCAGTTTCTCTTTATTTATTGAACTTATTCTGATGCGATTCTGAAATAAATTCAGAATGAAGCTTGTTTAATACTTTGTACTCTTTACTACTCTATACTTTCATTCATTTTCATCATCCATATTTCAGGATTATCTATATTTTTAAAACCAAACTGTTTATACAGCTTTTGTGCATCAATCGTTTTAAGACCAATTCCTCTTACCTCTTTCAATTCTGGCAGATTAACAACATAATCTATCAATAATTTTCCAAGTCCTTTTCCCTGATGGGTTTTACTTATAAAGACATCCATGAGCCATGCAACAGTTACATAATCTGTTGTGATGCGGGCAAAACCAAGTTGTTCATTATTCTTGTTGAACACACCAAAACATAATGAATGTTCTATGGATAATTTTACTCTATTGATTGTTCTGCCTTTTGCCCAATAAGAGTGTTCAGAAAGATATTTATGAATAAACGGAACGTTCATTTTTGATTTATCCATTGATATGTAAAACTCATCTTTCATTACAGTTCCAAAAAGTTTTTTAAAATTTTACTTCCTATGTCGCTACTTTTTTCTGGGTGAAACTGGGTTCCATAGAAATTGTCTTTCTGTAAGGCAGCACTATATTTTAAATCATATTCAGATACTGCAATGGTTTCATCACATAACGGTGCATAAAAACTGTGTACCAAATAGATATATTCATTTTCTGGAACATCATTGAATAATTCTGATTTAAGGTTCGCTATTTGATTCCATCCAATCTGGGGCACTTTTACGTTGGTAGAAAATTTCACCACATCCACATCAAAAATCCCCAAACCTTTTGTATCTCCTTCTTCTGTTGAATTACACATCAATTGCATTCCCAAACAGATACCAAAAACAGGTTGTTCTAACTGAGGAATAAGTTTATCCAATCCACTCTCTAAAAGCTTGTTCATAGCACTACTGGCCTCACCAACACCTGGGAAAATAACTTTATCAGCTGCTTTTATTTCAGCTACATTATTACTAAGAACAGCTTCATACCCCAAACGCTGAATGGCAAATTTGATGCTTTGTATATTCCCAGCTCCGTAATTTATGATTACAATTTTCATTTATAACATTCCTTTTGTACTGGGCAAAACCATTTTTTCGACATCTCTTTTTACTGACATTTTAATAGCCTTGGCAAACGCCTTAAAAATGGCTTCGATCTTATGGTGTTCATTAGAACCTTCAACTTTAACATTTAGATTTGCTTTTGCACCGTCTGTGAACGATTTAAAGAAATGGTAAAACATTTCCGTTGGCATATCCCC
>CAYNLI010000159.1:0-4555 GCA_964398035.1 uncultured Flavobacteriaceae bacterium
ATTTTAAATGTAACCACAGGTATTTTAGAATGGTTTGCAATATCTTCTCCTATACTTCCCATAAAAAAATGTGATAACCCTCTACGTCCATGAGTGGGAATGGCTATTAAATCCGCATTCATATTATCACTATAATTAAGAATCCCTCTTTCAACAGTATAATCGTTATAAATTTCTACTACCTGCCCCAATTTAGTCTTATCAAGAAATTTTGTAATTCTTTTGTATGCATCCTCTGTACTAAGAAAATTATCTCCAGGAGTGTTTATATAGACTAATTCTAATTTTGCTGAAAGGCTCTTGGCAAAGGCTGCTGCCTTTTCATAAGCCATTATGTTTTCTTCTTTAAAACTACAGGCAAATACTATATTTTGTATTTTAAAATCTGGCATATCCTCTTTTATCACTAATACAGGAATGTTAGCGTTCCTAACCATTTTCTCAGCGTTAGAACCAATGAAAATTTCTTTTAATCCATCAGCATCAGTGCCGTGAGATCCCATAACAATCAAATTGGCATTGTGCTCTTCAGCAATATCATTGACCTCACTATAAACCTTATAATGCTTTATTATAGGAGTTACTTTTACGTCTTTTAAATAGGGTTTGTCTAAAAAAGCCTCAAATTGTTTTTCTGCCAATTTCACAAAAAACATGGCTTGGTTCATATGCATGCCTTCAGAAGAGGAAATCATGGCATCAGACAGTTCTAGCATGTGAAGCACTATAATTTTTGAGTTCCGTTCTTTGGCGATAGAAGCGGCAACCTTTAATGCATATTCCGACTGTTCGGAGAAATCGACTGGAACAATTATTGTTTTCATAATACAAGAAATTTGTAGGTTAAAAATTTTAAATGGTCATTGAGAACAATCTTTTCTCTGGTTGACTTTCATGTAACATAACGTCAAACGCCATACAAATATTTCGAACAAAAGGTTTCCCCTTGTCTTTTACCTCAATTTGATTGGGTGAAATTTTTAACAATTTATCATTTTCCATTTCTTGAAGCCTTGGGAGTACTTCTTCTAATCTAGGAAACCACTCTTCATGCATATGCCATGTGGTTTTAAAATTGCACATCAAATTTAAAATATGCTTTCTAATGATTCTATCTTCCTCAGTAAGAATATGGCCTCTATAAATAGGGATAATATCATTTTCCACCAAATGATGATATTCTTCCAAACTCTTTACATTTTGAGCAAAACTATACCAGCTATCACTAATGCTAGAGACTCCCAAACCTATCATTAATTGTGTTTTAGAGGCAGTATAGCCCATAAAATTACGATGAAGGTTTTTTGTTTGCATGGCAGTGAACAACGCATCTTTTTTTAGTGCAAAGTGATCCATTCCTATTTCGTGGTAACCAGCTTGTGCCAATAGTTCTTTTCCTATTTCATACTGTTCTCTTTTTTCTTCTGCAGAGGGCAAATCCCCATCTTTATACCCTCTTTGCCCATTGCCTTTTAGCCATGGAACATGTGCATAACTATAAAATGCCAAGCGGTCTGGTTGTAATTCTTTAGTTTTAGCTATAGTATTCTTAATATGCTCTACTTTCTGAAAAGGAAGCCCAAAAATAATATCGTGACCTATAGAATCATACCCTATTTCACGAGCCCATTGTGTAACGTTTTTAACATTTTCAAAAGGCTGCACTCTATGAATTGCTTTCTGCACTTCTTCATTGTAGTCTTGAATTCCAAAACTCACTTTTGAAAACCCAACGTTGTACAATGTTTGCAGATGTTTTTTTGTGGTATTATTGGGGTGCCCTTCAAAACTGAACACACTGTTCTCTGCTTTGGTTGCATACTCAAAAAGACCCCCTATTAACATTAATAAATTTTCAGAAGAAAAAAAAGTAGGTGTGCCCCCTCCTAGGTGAAGTTCTTTGATTTTTGGTTTAGATTCAAAAAGATTGCAATATAAAGCCCATTCTTTCAATACTGCATTTATATAAGGAGTTTCAACCTCATGTCGTTTAGTGATGCGCTTATGACAGCCACAAAAAGTGCACATACTTTCACAAAAGGGCAAATGAATATATAAACTTACCCCATCTTTGTCGTTGCTCTCCTTAAAACTATATTTTAAGGTTTCTTTCCATTTTTTACCAGAAAAAGTGTCCATATTCCAATAAGGAACTGTGGGATAACTTGTATATCTTGGACCTGGAACATTATACTTTTGAACTAAACTACACATATATAAATTTTGCTTTACCTTTCACAAGGTATGAACCGCTTCATAATAAAAACTATGATAAAAGTCATGTTTTCAATTTCAAAGGACATAAACCTCCTTTATATTATAAGAAAAAATGGTTCAAAAAGCTAGTTTCATAAAAAAAATAAAACCATGTGGGGTATTATCTTTTTAGGTCTTTATATCATAATTGCCATTTTTATAGTTATAGGCCTACTTATAAATGGAGTTAGACCAGCCAAAACCCTAGGTTGGTTACTTGCTATTTTTACAATTCCTGTTGGGGGTATTCTCTTATATCTTATGATTGGGCGCAACAGAAGAAAACAAAAATTACACCATTCAAAAAAAAATGAGCAATTACCTTCCCCCTTTCAAATTCTTCCATTAGAAAGTAAATTATATAAGAAGAATAAAAAAATTATACAACTCATTCAAAAAAACTCTGGATACCCTCCTACTATTGAAAATAAATTAAAGCTCTTAAAAGATGGTCAAATTACATTTGAAAATATTTTCAATTCATTGGAAAACGCAAAAAAATACATCCATTTACAATACTACATTTTTGAAGAAGGAGAGCTTGCGGACAAACTATTGGAACTGTTCAAAAAGAAAGTCGACCAAAATGTAAAAATAAGATTGATATATGATAGTATTGGGAGTTACTCCTTAAGCAAATCATATTTAAAAAAATTAGAAGAAATTGGAGTGGAAGCCTATCCATTTCTCCCCTTTAGATTTGGAAGGTTTTTATCCTCGCTAAATTATAGGAACCATAGAAAGATTATAGTTGTAGACGATAAAATTGGGTTTACGGGCGGCATCAATGTTTCGGATAAATATTTAAAGGGCGATCCATCACTAGGTACTTGGCACGATATGCATATAAGAATTGAGGGGGCAGCAGCCTGGTATATGAATAAAATTTTTATCCTTGATTGGTATTTAGCCACAAAACAGCATATAGATGCCACAACACCCAATAACATTTCTATTGATGCCCATGGACAGGTTGTCCAAATAATACCCAGTGGCCCAGATGGTAATTTTTCTGCCATTGAACAGGCATACTTTACTATCATCACTGAAGCAAAAGAGTATTTATACATCACCAACCCATACATTATACCAAGTCAGGCTATATTACAAGCATTACAAACTGCTGCCTTAAGCGGTATAGATGTTCGTTTGTTGGTTTCCAATAAAGCAGACAATAAAATTGTGAAATGGAGTGTACAATCGTATTTCGAAGCTTTTTTAAAATCAGGGATTAAAATTTTCTTGTATCCGGATGGTTTTCTTCACAGTAAAATATTTGTAAGTGATGATAATGTGGTATCCATTGGTACTGCCAATGTGGATATCCGCAGCTTTCATCAAAATTATGAAGTGAATGCCCTAGTGTTTGATCAGGATTTTGCAAAGGCACTAAAAAAAGATTTTTTAATCGATAGTGGAAAAAGCATAACATTAACTTATGAAGATCACATTAAAAGACCATGGCTCCATAAACTAAGAGAGGGTGGTGCCAAAATTTTAAGTCCCGTACTATGATATTAATGCTTCATAGCCAAGTTCATTTTCACAGACTTCCCCGTTCTACCAACAACCTGAATTTTAAGGTTTTTTAGTGCTATAAACTAGTGACCTCATCCCCTGAAGCTTTCTTAAAAATTATGTCCTGTTCTTCTAATGCCAAAACAATTAACCTGATATAGTCATCTACGGTTTTATTGATGTTTATAGGGTCTGTTATGTCTATTGCTCCCCTCCATATTAATTCCCGTTCTTTCCCAACACAAATACAATAAAGTGACGTTTCTGAATGGTACACCTTATACTCATCATAGTAATTAGGGTCATAATAAATTCCTTGATGGTCTATATAATCATCATGGAAATTTCCGTAATATTCATCAATATCAGACATTCTTCTTCTCAACATCCTTCTATCTTCAGACCCTACTACCTTTGTAAATAAAATAGCATCAAAATCTTTGTCCAACAGTTGTTGTTCCACTTCGGAAAGTTCTTCCTCTGATTTTTCACTTGCAGTGAAATTAACATCAAAGAGATCTATGCTCCTAAAAGATTCCACACCATGTTTTGTGAATTCTTTCTTCATTTCGGTTTCAAATTTTTCTCTTGCATCTTCATTTTTACTCATTCCTACAATAAGAACTTTATATGCATCAAATATGACAATATCCGGGTTTTTCCAACTGCTCACCAAGTGTGTTGAAGAACAGCTTAAAAGTGTTACCGCCAATAAAACTAAAATCTTTTTCATATGCTTTGAGTAATGGTTATTTCCTATAATATTTTTATTGATTTAGGC
>CAYNLI010000160.1:0-4552 GCA_964398035.1 uncultured Flavobacteriaceae bacterium
TTTGTCGGGGTGGCAGGATTCGAACCTGCGACCTCCGCGTCCCAAACGCGGCGCGATAACCGGGCTACGCTACACCCCGATGGTGAGCTTTTAATTGTAATCATAAAAAGCAGATAACCCAATCTGTCATTTTTATGTGTCACTCCGTATAGCCGAAGCTCTTGCGGAGAGACAGGGATTCGAACCCTGGGTACCCTTTAGGGGTACGACGATTTAGCAAACCGTTCCTTTCGGCCACTCAGGCACCTCTCCAAGTTTAATTCAATGAACCAGCATCTTAAAATGCGGTTGCAAATGTACCTCTTCATATATTATAACGCAACACTTTTTTGTTTTTTTAATGAAAAAATAATTTCTCAAAATGTTATTCAGGATATTCAACACGTAGGTGATATATATTGGTCAGTTTTTGTTTTAAAACCTTCTTCACAATTTCAATCTCCTTAAAAGTAATATTGGCATTTAAAAACTGATTTGCCTGCATTTGGCCTGCTATAATTTTATCTACAAACTCATCAATAATTTGGTATGTTGGGTTTTTTAAACTTTTTGATGCTGCCTCTACAGAATCGGCCATCATTAAAATAGCGGTTTCCTTGGAAAAAGGAATTGGTCCTGGGTAACTAAAATCCTCAATCTTCACATGTTCATCATTCTCTTGCTGTTTTTTATAAAAATAGTAAACCACGTTTGTACCATGGTGGGTTCTAATAAAATCTATAATCCTATCGGGAAGATTGTTTTTTCTTGCCATTTCAATTCCCTCTATTACATGGTTGATGATGATTTTTGCACTATCCAATGGTGAAAGCTCATCGTGCGGATTTACATTTGTAATTTGATTTTCAGTAAAATATGTTGGGTTATTCATCTTACCAATATCATGGTACAATGCCCCTACTCTAACCATCATTGCATTAGCACCAATTTCATTAGCTGCTGCTTCTGCTAAATTGGCAACTTGTAAAGAATGGTGAAACGTACCTGGTGCCTTATTGGAAAGCTCCTTTAATAGTTTTGAATTGGTATCTGAAAGCTCTAGCAAGGAAACATCTGACACCAATCCAAATATTTTTTCATATATATATATTAAGGGTTGCGCAAAAGCCAAAGTGATAATTCCGTTCAATAGAAAAACAACCAATGTAATCCATTCTATATTGTCCAAAGTTCCTTCATGGATAATATGAAATGCCAAATAGCCTAAGATATAAATCAATATTATTTGTCCTACTGATACAAAAAGATTTGTCCTTTTATGCATTTCGGATACTGTTAAAATAGTAACTATTCCTGCTACAATTTGTAGAAAGATATACTCAAAACTATTAGGAACAACAAAGCCAAGAAGAAGAACTGCAAGCACATGTACAAAAAGACCCAATCTAGCATCAAAAAACGTTTTTAATATAATAGGAAGTATACAAAGTGGAACAAGAAAAACATAGGTTTCATTATATTTTACTACCAAGGTGGTAATAAAAACCATGAGCAAAATATTAAAAAATATAAAAGTTACTTTGGTGTTGTTTCCAAAAATTTCATTCCTATATTTTTTTAAGAAAAGAAACAACATTATTAAAACCAATGCGACTAAAATGGTATATCCAAAAAGAATAAAGTAATAGTTGTTCGCATTCCAAAGTTCTGATTCATATTCTTGCTTAAGAGAGTTTAAAATCTTTAAATTTTCAGCCTCTACAACTCCGCCTTTTGCAATAATCAGTTTTCCTTCATCAACATTACCACGAGTGTATGAAATTTTTGAAAGCTCTTCTTCTTGAGCTTTTAATGATAAACTTTCATCATAAGTAACATTGGGTTTAATTATACCTAAAAAGAATTTTACAAACATAGACTCATACTCGCTAAGCCCTTTTTGCTGTAATACAGCATGGATCACCCCATTAACCTCTTCTAAATCATATATTTGGTTGAATGTTATTTTTTCTGCCTCATGCTGCCTTACAAGATAGAGACTCCTGCTCTCTTTTTCTTTTATATTTTCTAACAGTAGTACTCCATTGGCATACAATTCATCCAGTATATCTATCCCTATAGCCTTTAAAACACTTTGCTGGGAAGTATTAATATTCTCAGAATTAAATGAACCCAAGAATTTAGCATCAAAAGCACTATATACATTTTGTGCAACATTGTTATTGAATGTATAATAATTGATTTGGCTGTTAACTATAGTTAATTGTTCTTGCTCAACTTCTGAGTCAGTCTTTTTAATTGAAAAGTCAAATGGTGCGTAAAGGTTTTCATATTGCCAAGGTTTTCCTTTTTGAAATTCGTACTTAAACTTCCCTCCTTTTGGGAAAAAGAAAACAATAAAAAATATAGATACTAAATAAAGTATGTACTTATATATGTGAGATTGGTTCTTGTATAAATTATCCAGTGATTTACCCATGCAGAAAATATCTGCTTCAAAAATAGAAAAATATACGCTGAATATAGATTTTTAATATTGAAACCATTACACTTATATCCTTATGCACCATATTAAACAAGGATTAAACAACAAATGGAATGTTTACTATACCTCTATTTATTGCACTTTTATTTATTAATTTCGCAACATAAGTTGTAATCAAATGAAAAAAGTAGTTATCGTATCCGCAGTAAGGACACCTATTGGCAGTTTCATGGGCTCATTATCAAGTATCCCAGCCCCAAAACTTGGAGCAATTGCCATTAAAGGAGCCTTGGACAAAATAAATCTTACCCCAGATATGGTTGATGAAGTATTGATGGGCAATGTGGTACAAGCCGGAACAGGACAAGCACCAGCAAGACAAGCAGCTATTTATGCAGGCATTCCCAATACAGTCCCTTGCACAACCATAAATAAGGTTTGTGCCTCAGGAATGAAGGCCATAATACAAGCTGCTCAATCAATTGCTTTAGGAGACAACACTATAGTAATTGCTGGGGGCATGGAAAACATGAGTCTTATTCCACATTACCTACATATGAGAAATGGAGTGAAATTTGGACCTGCTTCGTTGGTGGACGGGCTTCAAAAAGATGGCTTGGTTGATGTTTATGATCAAAACGCAATGGGTGTCTCTGCAGACGCTTGTGCCAGCAAATATGAATTTAGCAGAGAAGACCAAGATAATTATGCCATACAATCTTATCAAAGATCTGCCGAAGCATGGAAAAATAAAAAATTCAATAATGAAATTGTTCCTGTAGAAGTCCCACAAAGACGAGGAGAGCCCATATTGGTCAATGAAGATGAAGAGTACAAAAATGTAAAACTTGATAAAATACCAAATCTACGTGCTGCTTTTAGTAAAGATGGTACAGTAACTGCAGCCAATGCTTCTACTATAAATGACGGCGCTGCGGCATTGGTTCTTATGAGTGCTGAAAAAGCAAAAGAGTTAGACATTGAACCTTTAGCAACAATTATAGGATATGCTGATGCTGCCCATGAACCAAAATGGTTTACCACTGCTCCAGCCAAAGCATTGCCAAAAGCGTTGGACAAAGCCAATATTTCTATAAATAATGTAGATTTTTTTGAATTCAATGAAGCCTTTTCTGTAGTTGGATTGGCAAACATGAAACTTCTGGGCCTTAAAGACAATAATGTAAACGTTAATGGTGGTGCAGTATCCTTAGGGCATCCTCTAGGCTGCTCAGGAGCAAGAATAATAGTTACCCTACTTAATGTATTAAAACAGAACAAAGGAAAAATTGGTGCTGCTGCTATTTGCAATGGCGGAGGTGGTGCATCTGCATTAATTTTGGAAAAGCATTAAGACTTAAAGAATATTTATGCAATACGGTATTTGTCACCTTAGTTCTGTTCCTGTTAGATTGATTGCTGAAGAATCTGGAGAAATGACAACCCAGCTTTTGTATGGTGATTATTTTAAAGTTTTGGAGCAACGTAAACTTTGGAGCAAAATTAGAATAGCATTTGATGGGTTTGAGGGATGGATAACCAACAAGCAGTATATTATTGTTTCAGAAAAGAATTATAATGATTTTAATGAATCTAAAGAAATTAAGAATTCATCTGACCTAGTTTCTTTTATTGAAATAGAAAATAACATTCTTGTTCCTATTCTTATAGGGTCATCCATATTGCACGCAGACTTTTTACATCACAAGTTTGAAGGAAACAGCATTATTGATAAGGTTATGGATAAATCAAACCTTATAAATACTGCTCTTCTATATATAAACGCACCTTATTTCTGGGGTGGAAAAACTCCTTTTGGAATTGATTCTTCCGGACTCACACAAATAGTGTATAAAATGAACGGCTATAAACTATTAAGAAATGCTGCTCAACAAGCAACACAAGGAGAAGCACTTAGTTTTATTGAAGAAAGTGAAGCTGGGGATTTAGCCTTTTTTGATAATAAGGATGGAGTTATAGACCATGTTGGAATAATTATGAGAGACAATTATATTATCCATTCTTATGGCAAGGTAAGAATAGATAGGATAGACCATACCGGTATCTACAACAATGAAATCAACAATTATACTCACAAGCTAAGAGTTATAAAAAAAATCATATAAA
>CAYNLI010000161.1:0-4522 GCA_964398035.1 uncultured Flavobacteriaceae bacterium
CATTGAAAAAAGAAAATACATATTTATCTTTTTGCAGGTTTTTTATTTTAAACTGTATATCCAAACTTGAAAAATCAAATTCTAAATTATCGGCAAGTATCGTTTCAACAGTTATTTTTCTATTCCCTTTTTTTATGGACTTTGAAAAATAGTTGTTTATTTCTTTTATGGGCTGTGATACTATTCTATAATGTCCTTCCTCTTTAATCAATTTAAGTTCCCTTACCATTGTCATGCTACTCCGCCATTTGGTAGTGGGCACTTTTTCTGCGTACTCCCAATTGGACATCCAACCTATAAATAATTTTCTACCGTCATTTTTAGGAATGTTAGACCATGTAACCCCTGCATAATTATCTTTTCCATAATCTATCCATAATGCATGTTGGTTCTTTATATCAATTGCAAAAGAAGAATCAAGAGTAAAGGTTTTTCCATTAAAATCACCAATAAAATATTGTGTTCCTGAACCTCCATTGGGGCCTCCAGTGACTATACTTTGGATCAGCACCCATTTTAGCTTATTGGTTCCGTCCACTTTCATGGAAAAAAAATCAGGACATTCCCAAACACCTCCATGAGCTTCAATATTTTTCCCAAAGGATGATAAATATTCCCAGTCTTTTAAATTTATTGATTTATAGAACATTGTTTTATACCATGACCCATCGATTGTGAATGTCATCCCAAATTACTTTTGGGTCTCTAAAATCTTTAATTCCTGGGTTTTTTATAACGGGGTTTCCAACATATTTTGTCCAAGTAGTACCTTCGTCCAAAGAATAGGCAATTCCTTGGGTTTGATAATCTATCTCACCTTTTTTTTCCAGTTCTGGGTCATGGTATGTAAACAATGCCACAATGGGTGGTATTGCATTTTCTCCAAATCCTGATGTGTTATTTACATCCACTACGGCACTTCCTGAAAAAATATATCCTTTTTCATCTGGATAAAGCGCTATTGGCTGTTCTTTCCAAATTACCAGATCTGTACTGATTGCATGACCCCAGTGCATTGGCCCCCATATATTGGATTTTGGGTGGTACTGAAAGAATAAGTGGTAATCTCCATTATAATAAAACATCCCGTTAGGGTCGTTCATCCAGTTTTCTTTTGGGGTAAAATGAAACTTGGGTCTATACAGTTCCTCTTCGATATTGTCTTCTGTTTTTTGTTTGACAACCCCCTTCATTTTCAAGTAAACTTTTTACTGTTTATTTTGAATAATGAAAATCAATTACAACACTATCAGCATACAATTTCCCTTCTTTTACCTCTATTTTTGCATTTACTGGAACAAAAACAAGGACTGATGATTCTTCTTTCCCTATATTAAAAGTAAAGTCCCCCTTTTCTTTTTGAGAAATAAAGGCTCTTTTTATTGCATCATAAATCTTAATTTCATCTTGCCCTACAGAGATTGTCACTTCTTTGATCTCTGGGTTTGGATTGTAAAATAAATAACTTGGAAAAGCTTCTTTTTTATAGAAATCCGTTGCCAACAAATTTAACTGTAAGATGTTCTCTACGCTTGTTCTTGAAATAATAGATCCCGCAATTCCTACATGCCCACTTCCATAAACGCTAAATTGGGATACTTTTGGATTTTTTTCATTCCAATGCATACCATCACCAATGGCAACAGGTGCTTTAATATGTTCATATTGCGGGTAGTGTGCTTTTTTTATCAATCCTTCATATGCAATTACTCCTTTTGTATGTTCTTTTTCTTCTGGAATGGTCTGGTGGTCATCAGGAATTTCATTTGGATAGAATAAACGGGATGCATTTGCTGCGTTCAACATCCATTTTCCTATGGTATTGGCATAACGTTGGTCATAGCGTACTATGGGAACCAAGGGCCACATAGTGTCATAGGTGTTCATTAAAAAAGCAAACCCCCCATTGTGTATGGTACTGCCCACTAGTCCTGAAACGTCATACCCGTTCCAATTATCAACAAGAACTCCCCAACCCTCACGACAAACGGAAGTGCCATCAAAAGTCCAGGCCAGTAAGTTTGAATAATCATAATCTGTCCCTTGTTCTGCGTTTAATCGTGCAGCTGTATATGCCCCAAAAGGCATCAAAATTTCATAAAAATGATTCTCTTTTTGGTTCAATAGGGCTTCCAAAGATGACTTTGCCCCTTCTAAATATTTGGGATCCTTAAATTTTTGATATGCCGAATACAATACATAAGCATGACCCGCTGCTGTATCTTCTTGGGCACAAATCCAATTTTTTGTTGGCTTCATGGTTGAATAATCAAAGAAAGAATAGGCATAATTACCATCTAAAGCAACATCTGCTTTATAAAACTGATCTGCAATTGTGCGCAACATTTTGTCATATCCTTTTTCTTCCGGATAAAAATCTGCCACTGCATAGAACATTACATTTGGGTATACATCATACCACCAATCTCTGGCATAACCACCTCCCAATTGTGCTACTTCTGGGCCTGTGTTGTTCATCATAATATTCCACTTTGTTTCACTGTTGAAATAATTTTTCAACATGCCCACATAGTTTTTTCCGTTTTGGTCGGACTTGTCCACCCCTACCAAACTAGCTCCTAATACCGACCCTATACTGGCCAAAGATTCATGGAATATTCCATTGTAATTTTCTGTTCCCTGTCTAACATCTCCCATTGCTGTATATATACCATAGGTCTCTTGGTCAATATTTTTACGAGAATCATCTTTCCAGATCAAAGGCCAATATTTCCCTGTTTGGTTTACATCATACACCTTCCTGTCATACTCTTTTGCCAGTTGATTAAAATCAATAATTTTAAATGGCTTGGGAAGATTAGGCATTTTGTCTACACGTGCAATGGTTTTCTGCGCTATGGGATTAACAACATCAAACATATCAACCTTAACTTCTTCTGCGCAAGATGTAATGAAACAAAATGTAGCAATACCAATTATCTTAATTATTTTCATTCTCTAATTTTTCTTGTTTCTTTAAAAGCTGTTTCGCAATTAATATGGATAACAGTTGAAGCGTACCAATAATTAATAGGGCATATCTTAATGCTAAATCTGCATCCGCAAAATATGCCAATGCCAAAAAAGTTCCCGCTCCAATAAACCGGCCTATAAACAAACCAAATTCATGGTTCAGAATATACGAAAATTCGTTTCTTTTTTCAATTTTTGACAAAACATCAATGACCTTTAATTGTATTGGAAAATAGGCAATATCTAAAACTGGTCTGGCAATCAACAAAAGAATCATAAATATGATTACTCCGTTTGCATTAAACATTGTTCCATTGAATAAAGATCCTATAAAAAATGCAATTAATCCTACACTAAATATAAGTAAGCGATGTTTTGGTTTTGAAATTTTACCCAATATCAACATAATCACGGCTGCTATTAATGCTCCCACAGACAATATTGTTCCTAAAGCACCTTCGGAATGAAAAAATTTCATTACCAACATTGCCGGTGCTGTTACAATAAATCCTTGTGCCAACCCTTTTAATACTGCTAACTGTAACATTTTTTTCCAAAGTGGATGAAATTTAAAATACAGAAATTTTTCACTTTTAGGTTTTTCATATTTCCCAAGATGAAACACTATGGATGCTATTATTGTAATTACAAATACTACTCCTGTTACAACCCTGTACCCTGCATTTACAGATTCAGTAGTGGCATCTTCTCCACTTACCAAATACCAGCCAATCATTATAGGCACAATTGCTCCTACAATAGTATATAAAAAAGTTTCCAGACCATAATAAAAATTACGCGCCCTATCATGGGTTGTGGACAGTACTAAATAATCCCTGTTTGCCCAGTAAAGCCCAAACGACATTCCCATAATCAAGCCTGCTGAAATTAATCCTGTATAACTTATTTCATCTAAAGACATCATATACATCATGGACACCCCACTTAACATCATGCCCATGGAAAACAACCTTTTAATATTTACTTTATTCAATAAATACCCATTGATAAAAAAAGTGATTGGGATTCCTGTATAAATAGCCAGTTGATATAGCATTACTTTAGACGGGTCATTTGAATTTCTCATAAT
This sequence comes from uncultured Flavobacteriaceae bacterium, assembly GCA_964398035.1. GTDB lineage: Bacteria > Bacteroidota > Bacteroidia > Flavobacteriales > Flavobacteriaceae > Saonia. Next base: position 4,064 of record CAYNLI010000161.1, read on the forward strand.
GTAGGATGCCACAAAAATGTCAACTACCGGTAATACAAAGGAGTATATTAAATTGGTGATGATCAGTATTTTTGCGCTTCTTGAAAAGTCTTTTAAACCTATTGATGTTGATTTTCCCATTATTTTTCCAATGTTTTTAATATCTCTTTGATAGAGAATGTTGCTAATCCCACAAATTCATCGGCAGCTCCATAATACATGTGTATTTCATCTCCTTTTACAATATGTCCGTTGGTGAAAATAACTTCACCAAAAAATCCTGTTCTTTCATAAATGGCCTTCGGCTCCATAATCGGTTCTTCAGACCTTGCAATAACTTTTGAAGGGTCTTCTAAATCGTGGAGTGCAACACCCAATCGATATACAGCCCCTGCCATTGTGTTAAAAACTCCGTGATAGATATTTAGCCAGCCTTTTTCTGTTTTTATAGGAGTTGCACCGGGTCCAATTTTCATTTCG
>CAYNLI010000162.1:0-4467 GCA_964398035.1 uncultured Flavobacteriaceae bacterium
CGGTGTAATTTTCAGGTAAGTTAAGCATGTCAAAAGTCACTTTTTGATTGGATAATGCCTTTTGATGACAGTGATTATGGATTTTCACTGTTCTGTGTTCTTTTGTAAAAAGTGCATCGGTCAAATTTCCTTTTTCAATTTCTGATGCTAAAAACTCCTCTATTAAAAAGGAATGCGATGCTATACGCGTTACAGCGTCAACATCTTTCGCCAAACGTTTGTATTCATCCCTAAAGGTAAGAATAGCGCTGGGCTCCAAACCGATTATAGGATAACCTTTGTCTGCCAACGGTTTTAATTTGGCAACATTCTTTTCTGCCAATTTTTTGGCTTGTTTTAAAAAGCCCTTGGAAAGATATGTTCTACCGCTTTCTGCATAAAATAATTCTACATCATAGCCCAATTTAACCAATACTTCAATTGCATCTTGCCCTAGATCCACATCCATATACCGTGTAAATTCATCAATATATAAAATTACTTTTTTATTTTTATCAATATACTGATTGTTAATTGATTGAAGGTGTCTATCAAAATTAAAACTTGATACTAATGGAAAGCTTCTTTTTGTAGACACACCACTCGCTTTCTTAATTAAACCGCTCAATCCTTTAGACTTGTACACTGCATTGACAAGACCAGAAACTTTACTGTTAATCCTATTTATCTTAGTGTTGTGGGCAAACAATTTACTTCTTAAGGAATACCCATTTTCTTCTTGGTATTGATACAGGAACTCAGCTTTTAAGGTTGCAACATCAACATTGCTGGGGCATTCACTGGAACATGCCTTGCAACTAAGACACAGGTCAAAAACCTCTTTTAATTCTGGTTGATCAAATTTATTGGCTTTGTCTGATGTGGTTAAAAACTCCCGCAATGCGTTGGCCCTGCCCCTAGTTGTATCTTTCTCATTCTTAGTGGCATGATAACTGGGACACATAGCTCCTGCCATATGGTGGGTTTTTCTACAATCTCCACTACCGTTACATTTTTCAGCCGCTTTTAGGATTCCCTCACTATCCGAGAAATCCATCAAGGTAACCACTTCTGGCTCTTTTCGGTCTATTTCATATCTAAGTGATTCATCCATTGGGAAAGCATCCACAATTTTCCCTGGGTTAAAGATATTGTTAGGGTCAAAATAAGATTTTATACGTCTTAACAACTCATAATTCTCTTCTCCTATCATTAACGGGATAAATTCTGCCCGTACAATACCATCACCATGCTCACCGCTAAATGAGCCCTTAAATTTCTTTGTAAGTTTGGCGACATCCGTAGTGATTGCCCTGAACAAAGAAACATCTTGACTTTCTTTAAGGTTCAGAATAGGCCTTAAATGCAGTTCTCCTGCCCCGGCATGGGCATAATATACAGCCTGCTGGTCATACCCTTTCATTATCTGCGAAAACTCGCCAATAAAATCTTTTAAATCTTCTAGAGCAACTGCGGTATCCTCAATACACGCCACTGCTTTACGATCGCCTACCATATTTCCCAGAAGTCCCAAGCCGGCTTTTCTGAGTTCAATGGCCTTCTTAATATTTTCTTCTTTTAAGATTGGGTGAGCGTAACTAAGTCCTGAAGCATTGATACTTTTTAACAACCCATTCAATTGTCTTTGCAAATCTTCTTCAGAATCTGCCTTCACTTCCAACAACAACAAAGCAGCTGGATCCCCTTCTACAAAAAACCGATTTGCCAATTGCGCTCTATTGCTTTTGGTACAGTCCAAAATCACCTTGTCCATCATTTCGCAAGTATGCAAATTGTGATTCATTACAGGAACCACATCACTAAGGCAATCTTCCAAGGTTTTATAATGTGTCACCACCATGGCTGCAAACTTGGGTGGTAAATCATCTAATTGTAATGTGATTTCAGTACTAAAAGCAAGTGTTCCCTCGCTTCCACTCAACAGGTCACACAGGTTTATATTTTCATCAACTTCACCAAAAACATTGTTTTTCAACAGCTCATCCACGGCATAACCAGTGTTTCTCCTATGAATTTCAGGCTTAGGGAATTCTTCTATTATATTTTTTTGTATTGATTTGTTCTCTAATTCTTTATATATATTATTGTAAAGTTTTCCTTCAAATGATTTTAATGCTATTTTTTGTTGAAATTCTTCTTTAGAAAGCGACTTGAATTCCACCTCACTACCATCTGACAAGATTGTTTGCAAAGCAACCACTTTGTCCCTTGTAACACCATATTGAATGGAAGTGGTTCCAGAAGAATTATTACCTACCATTCCCCCTATCATACATCTATTGGACGTGGAAGTGTTGGGCCCAAAAAAGAGACCGTGAGGTGCCAAATGAAGATTCAGCTCATCTCTAATAACACCTGGCTGTACCGTTATCTGTTTTTTATCAATATCCAGATTTAAAATCTTGGTGAAATATTTGGACATATCTACTACAATCCCATTTCCAACACATTGTCCCGCCAAAGATGTGCCAGCAGTTCTAGGAATAAGCCCAACTCTATTTTTATTGGCAAAAAATATCAACTTTTTTATATCTTCCTTTGTTCTTGGATATGCAACAGCAACAGGTATTTTACGGTACACAGAAGCATCTGTGGCATACAATCTAGTGGTGAGCCCATCAACCAACAACTCCCCTTCTAATGTACTCTCTAAATTTTTTAAAAAATTTTTATACAACTTGGAACAATTTTTGGACACAAATTTAAGTTTTTATTATATCGCATATAAACAAAATGCTCATATTTACAAATTAAAACAGAAACTTATGAAAATTGCAAAAGTATTTATCTTATTTCTTTTTTTAGCAGCTACATCTTTAAGCGCCCAAGAAATTTCTGAACACGCTCTAGGCTTACGTTTAGGGGACAGTGATGGCTTTGGTGCAGAAATTTCCTATCAAAAATCTATTGGAAGGTACAACCGGGTAGAGTTTGACCTAGGATGGAGAGACAGCCGTAATTATGATGCCTTTAAATTAGCTGGAGTATACCAATGGATACGTCCATTAGACGGAAACTTTAATTGGTACTACGGTGTTGGTGGCGGACTTGGAAGTGTGGACTTTGCTTCAACTGCTGAAGGCGGTCTCTTTATATTTGGCGCGGGTGATATCGGTGTTGAGTATAATTTTGATATTCCATTGTTACTTTCCCTTGACTTTAGACCAGAAATAGGCTTGGTAGGCTATGATGACTTCAGCGACAATTTTGATTTTGACATTGCTCTAGGAATCCGATACCAATTTTAATCGCAGGGCGATAGCCAAAAAGGGTTTAATGTTCCCAACACTCTGCCCCAATAATATAATTTAACACCTCAATGGGTTTACCCAAGTGTGTGTTATCTTTACTATACTTTATACAAAAAAGCCATTGACAAAATCAATGGCTTTTTTTATTATGTATATATAAGTATCTTTACGCATCAAAAAAACAACTAATGAAAAAAATAGTATTGTCCTTATGTGCGGTTATCACCTTATATGCTTGCAACAGCACACCTGAAGGGTTTTCACTTGAAGCTACAATCAATGGAGATTTAGAAAATGGCACCAAAATATTTTTAAAAAAATCTGAAGCAGGAAAACCTCCTGTTGATATTGACACTACTACTATTGAAGGTGGTAAATTTCTATTTACTGGTGAGCAAGATTCACCAGAAATCCATTATATCGCTTTTGATAATATAAAGGGGTTTATTCCTGTTATAATAGAAAATGGAACAATTATATTAGAAGCCCAAAAAGACAGTCTGGGCTTTGCAAAAATAAAAGGAACCCTACAGAATGATTTTTTTAATGATTATTTAGAAAACTCTAGGGCATTATCTGGAAGAGTCAACTCTATGCAAAATGACATGAGGAATGCACAATCTAACAATGATACTGCCTCCATGAATTCTTTGCGTGATGAGTATTTTGAATTACAGGAAGAGGCTAAAAATTATGAGTTGGATTTTATAAAAGAGCATCCCAATGCTTTAATAAGCGTTCTTTTAATAGACAAAACGTTAAGTACTAAAGCACTTCCTGAGAATGAAGTAAAAGAAATGTTCGAAGCTTTAACTCCAGAAATTAAGGCTACAACGGCTGGCAAAGTGTTAACAGATAAATTTGAAAAAAGTAAAAAGACAACTATAGGTGCCAAAGCGCCTAATTTCTCTGCCCCTACACCAACAGGTGAAAAACTAGCTTTAAACGATGCTTTAGGCAAAGTTACCATTGTAGATTTCTGGGCAGCTTGGTGTAGACCTTGCCGTGCAGAAAACCCAAATGTGGTCAATGTATATAACAAATACCATGAAAAGGGACTAAATATCATTGGTGTTTCTTTAGATAGAAAGGCAGAAGATTGGGTAAAAGCCATACAAGATGATGGTTTGGTATGGAACCATGTTTCCAATGTTAATTATTTTGATGAAATAGCGGAACTATATAATGTACGTGCAATACCTGCAACTTTTATTTT
>CAYNLI010000163.1:0-4436 GCA_964398035.1 uncultured Flavobacteriaceae bacterium
AAAAGAAACAATTCTTAAGCCTGGAACAACATTAGATTTTAAACTACCAGAAGGCAACAATGCCATTAGAGAATTTCAAATTAAGTTTTTAGATACTACCAATATTGCTCAAAAATTAAGGTCTACCATAATACAGGCAAATTTTGATGGCGAGAAAACAATTTGGGCTCCTATTGGTGACTTCTTTAATAATGTAGGTAAAACACATAGTTATAACATGTGGGAGCGTACTGTTACAACAGATGGCACTATGATTTGCCGATGGGTAATGCCTTATGAAAATAATGGAGAAATTGGAATTAAAAACCTTGGAAAAGAGAATGTTAATCTTGAAATGACAGTCATAACAGACCAAAAAGATTGGATTTCTAATTCCATGCATTTTTATGCCACTTGGCAAATGGATGCCCCTACTCCTACTTTCCCATTATATGGTTTTAACTTTTTGAGTGCTACAGGAAAAGGAGTTGTTATAGGTGATCAATGGTCCGTGCTTAACCCCGTTCAAGGATGGTGGGGTGAAGGCGATGAAAAAATTTATATTGATGACGATATAGAGAAAAAATTCCCTTCGCACTTTGGCACAGGTACCGAGGATTATTACGGTTGGGCAGGCGGAAAAATACCTACACCCGCAGATGAATTTTCAAAACCTTTTTTAGGTAACATTATTGTAGGCGACAAATCTAAGGGGTATAATGTTTGTACGCGAACCCGTGTGTTAGATGCCATCCCATTTAAAGAAAAAATACAGTTTGATATAGAATCATCTTGCGGTAGACGTAGCAAATCGCACTTTTTACAATATGCTCAAACCACTTTTTGGTATGGCATACCAGGCGTAAAACACAATAAACCTGCCTTACCAGAATATGCAGCCTTAAAATTACCAACCGTTGCTGACCTTGAAAAGGTAATTGCAAAAGCAAAGGAGTCTCAATATAGTGTAGATGGTGCTTTAGAGGCTGAACTGTTACCTATAATCAAAAAAAGCAAAGATGTTGTAGCAGATTTTGCCAAAATTCCTATGTGGGGAGAAATAAGCGCTGGTGCACTAAATAACATGTGGTTTGAGCATGCTGGAGATTTTGCAGAACTAAAAATTACAGAACAGTTTGAAAAAGCTACTATTAAACTATGCACCGCTATAGGTTCTGATTGTGGTAATTTTGATATTTATGTGAACGACATAAAAATAAAAGAACAAGATTTTTATGGCAAACATGAAGGAATTATAAATCCGTATCTAGATTTAGGAGAGTCAGAACCAATAAACAATGCTTTTATCATACGGTTTGCATATAAAGGTAATCATCCAAAAGCAAGACATACCAAAATAAATACGCTCTTGGTCTAGATTTCTTTTTGATTGAAAGTGATTTTCTAAAAAGGTAATAGCACAAATTTAATAGTCAAAAAATGTATCTTATGTTTAATGTAATTCTTAATACGACAAAGAATAGCCTCCGTTATTATTTAACTTTTATTTTATTAACGGCATCCAGTGTCTTAGTAGCCCAACAGCAAGAAGTTAGTTTGTCTTCATTAGACCTTTCGCAGATGGAGCAACCCGTTATGCAGGCAGCTGCCGATATTTCAATGACTGGGCAGCGTATGCGCATAGGTAATCAAGATTTTTCCAATGGTATAAATGTTCATGCACCTTCTAAAGGACATGTATATGTAGGTGGTACTGCTAAAACTCTAAATGCCTTGGTGGGAGTGGATAGTGATAAAAACAGAAAGTTAGATCCTAAAAAATCACAAAGTCTGGTAAATACAGATGGGTCAAAGCTTTTCTTTTATACGGCAGCAAGACCAGGGAATCCAAGAAGGTTAATCGGCGTAGGACAACGCATTTCTGAGATAGCTCCTGGTAGCGTAGAATTCATAGTAGAAGGTGATGGAAAAGTGTTATGGAAAAGCGGTATTATGCGCCAAGGAGATGCGCCAAAACCATTGGTATTAGATATTTCTGGAATACAAATGCTATCTCTTTTGGTAACAGATGGTAAAGATGGCAATAGTGGCGATGTGGCCAACTGGGCAAATATTACAATTCACTATACAAAGAAAAAGCCCCTAATCGTTAGGGCAGATTATCTGTCCAAATTAAGTACTGATAAAGCACAGTTCTCATCCTTTTTTGAGCCTAAACTGGTAAAGTTACCTGTTTATAAAGGTATCGTGGCAACAGAAGATTGGCTGATTAAAACACCTGTTCAAAACACAGAAGTCTCTCGTGTAAATAAAAATGATATTGTATTAAGTAATGGCCTAACTAGCAGAACGTTTAGAATAAGCCCGAATGTGGCTACTATAAGTCTTAAAAACCTAGCTACAGATGAAGAATACATAAGAGCTATACAGCCGGAAGCTTTGGTAATGATAGATAGTGTAGAGTATGCTATTGGAGGTCTCGGTGGGCAAGTAGAAAAAGGATATTTTCTTAGCAAGTGGTTAGATGAAATGTATGCTTTACCTAATGCCTTTGCATTGAAGAATTTTGAAGTTAAAAATACAACAGAACACATCCGTTGGAAAAAAAGACGATGGGCACCAACCACCCAATGGACAACCAAAGGAAAAGAGCTCATTTTTTATTATACCCATAAGTCTAAAAAATTAAAAGATGTTACCGTCGAAGTGCATTATGAGTTGTATGATAACATGCCTCTTTTTTCTAAATGGATAGTTGTAAAAAACAAAGGTATAGAACACACCATAAATCACTTTACAAGTGAAATTATTGCCCATTATGAAACTGCCAACCATGTAGATGAACCCTTGGATTGGAAAAGGCCCAATTTGTATTTAGAAAATGAATATGCATTTGGTGGGTTTACCTATGAGGAATCTGACCAATCTATATTTTGGGAAAAAGATACTACCTATACTTCTCAGGTGAATTGGTCGCTTAAAACACCTTGTATTTTAAAAAGTAAACCTCCAGTAGGCCCTAATAAAACATTAGGCAATGGAGAAAATTTTACAAGTTTTAGAACATATCTTATGCCACAAGATGGTTCAGACAGGGAACGCAACAGCCTTGCACAACGAAAAATGTATCGTGCCCTTGCTCCTTGGGCAACGGAAAACCCAATTTTCATGCACCTTACTAGTACAAGTGATCAGGTTATAAAACGAGCAATAGATCAATGTGTAGCAACAGGTTATGAAATGGTAATACTCAGTTTTGGTAGTGGCTTGAATATGGAGGACACTTCTGCGAAAAATATTCAAAGATATACGAAATGGGCCGATTATGCACATGAGCGCGGTTTAGAAATGGGAGGATATTCTCTCTTTTCTAGTAGAAGTATAAACAAAGAAACAGATGTAATTGATATCGAAACAGGGAAACCAGGGGGAGCTAAATTTGGAAATGCGCCATGTGCTGGTAGTGAATGGGGAATTAACTATAACAAAACAATAAAAAACTTTTTTGTGCAAACCGGTTTTGATTTTTTTGAACATGATGGCCCATATCCAGGTGATTTCTGCGCATCTACCAACCACCCTGGACATAAAAACTATTATGATTCCCAATATACCCAATGGGAAAGTACCGTAGAACTTTATGGATGGTTTAGAGAAAAGGGCGTTTATATGAACTTACCCGATTTCTATTTTCTTTCTGGCGGAAATAAATGTGGAATAGGGTATCGTGAAGTCAACTGGTCTTTACCACGCGCGCAACAAATTCTTTTAGGAAGGCAAAATATATATGATGGTACCTGGACACGTACCCCAAGTATGGGATGGACATTTGTACCTCTAACCCAGTACCATGGCGGAGGTCAAGCAGCAACTTTAGAACCTTTATCAGAGCACTTATCAGACTACAACAGTCATATGACCCAAAACTATGGGTCTGGAGTGCAAGCTTTTTATCGTGGACCTAGATTATACGATACCGAAAAGACCAAGCAAGTTGTGAAAGCCAATATAGACCATTACAAAAAGTATAGAGATATACTAAATGCAGACATTATTCATCTAAAAAGACCTAACGGACAAGATTGGGATGGTATTATGCATATAGATCCAAAATTAAAAACGAAAGCTTTTGTAATGCTATATAATCCTTTAGAAATAGCTATAAAAAGAAAAATTAAATTACCTCTTTATTATAGTGGACTTAGTGACAAAGTGGCGATTAGTATTGCTGATAAACCAAGTAAAAAATACAAACTAAACAGGGCTTATGAAGTAGAAGTTGAAATAGAGATTCCTGCTGAAGGAAATACTTGGTTAACACTTGAATAAAAAAACTGGTCAAGTCCAACTTATTTTATTAGTTGTAAAAAACACTCTTTATAATAAACAAAAGGATAATCAGAAGAAAACCATAGAAAAATTACAAGAAGAAGTGAAAATTGTAAAGAATAAAGTTTTGTTGTAGAAAATAAGACCGTTGCAAAATTGAATAACTT
>CAYNLI010000164.1:0-4436 GCA_964398035.1 uncultured Flavobacteriaceae bacterium
CTTCTTATGATAGTTAAAATTAAAACGATAATTCCCAATATTATATGAACCTTTATTAATCCCATTTTTTCTGAAGGTTCTATATCTTCCATATATCTTCCATATATTTTCCAAGTGGAAATAATACGACAATTAAAACTGTGGTAATCCAATGTATTGCAATTATTCCTTTATTGTATTTTTTGCTTAAATCATTCATAATCAAATTACTGATTTTTTTATTTTCCCTGTTAATATTCTACCGTCTCTAACCATTAAGCCAAGCATAAATATATTGATTAACCCAAAAGCAAATTCTATAAATTGCAGAATTAAAAATGTATTGTCAAATTTACTATTTACAGCTCTGTTGTATAAAACTATTGCAAGCGTTATTAATATTATTCCATTTAGAGCGATTAATTTAACTCTGTTATTTTTTGATTTTAGGAAGTTCTGTTTAACAACTTTTGATAACTTTTAAAGTAAGTTTTTTATCAAAAACCCTACTTTTGTTACATAGATTTTTAATGTAGAATCAAAGTTATGTCAGAAAATATAGAACGTTTAAAAACATTAATTATAGGCTCGGGCCCAGCTGGGTATACAGCTGCAATTTATGCGGCTCGTGCCGATTTAAAACCTGTGCTTTATACAGGAATGGAACCAGGAGGACAATTGACTACTACTACGGAGGTAGATAATTTCCCAGGCTACCCTGAAGGAATTGATGGCCCTACCATGATGGTACAATTGCAACAACAGGCAGAGCGTTTTGGTACAGAAGTACGTATTGGGATGGTTACAGCTGTTGATTTTAGCAATGAGGTTGGGGGTATTCATAAAGTCACTGTAGATAACGATAAAGTTATTGAAGCCCAAACGGTTATTATTTCTACGGGTGCTACGGCTAAGTATTTGGGTATTCCCAGTGAACAACGTTTAAGGGGCGGAGGTGTATCTGCCTGTGCGGTCTGTGATGGTTTTTTCTATAAAGGCCAAGATGTTGTTATTGTTGGAGCAGGGGATACTGCTGCAGAAGAGGCTTCTTATTTGGCCAATATATGCAACAAGGTCACAATGTTGATTCGTAAGGATTATATGAGAGCTTCCAAGGCTATGCAACATAGAGTAACCAGTTTGCCAAATGTTGATATTAAGTACAATACAGAGGTTGATGAGCTGTTGGGAGAGCAGGTTGTGGAAGGTATACGTATGGTAAACAACAAAACTGGTGAGAAAGAAGAAATTGCTATCACAGGATACTTTGTTGCCATTGGGCACAAACCCAATACTGATATTTTTAAGGGGCAATTGGGTATGGATGATACAGGCTATCTTATTACCCATGGGAAATCTACAAAAACAAGTTTACCTGGAGTTTTCGCATGCGGAGATGTACAGGATAAAGAATATAGACAAGCAGTGACCGCAGCAGGGACAGGTTGTATGGCTGCTCTGGATGCTGAACGTTATTTAGCTACAGTGGAAACAGAAGCTACTGTCTCATAAGTTTAGGTAACTAATAAAAAGTATAATGGGCGCTTCATTAAAAATGACAGCGCCCATTATTTTATATATGGTTTTGAAAATTATTCCATTTTGGAATCAATCAATACGTTTATAATTTTCTGAAAAAAACCTATTCCCTTCAGCATCAAGATTGATTTGACTATATATGTCTTCTTCCAGTATCAATTCAAGTTCAAAGACCCTAAGGGTGTCCATGATTTTCATAATGGCGGCTGATCCAAATTCTAAAGTTTCTCTAAGTCTGTCTTCTGTGGTTTCATACGATCCATAACCAAACCATTCAACCGTATCCAAAGGCACATATTTGGTCCACATGACTTTGTGGTTGTAAAACATTTTAACTTGTCTGTTTGTTTCGTTGGCCAGAATGGTATCTGTGATTACATTGTCATCATAATTGTAATAACTGACTAATTCCCAAGTTCCTTCTAGGGACTTTTTTGCGTGTGGCTTAGGTGAGGTCATTTCCGTTGCAGAGACTAGAAACAACATCAAGAAAATCAATCCAAGTAATTTTTTCATGGTTAATGTTTTTAAAGTTACTGTAATGTACAGAAGATACAATTTTATTGATGAATATTCAATTTTTAAGTTAAAAAATTATCAATTTAAAAAAATTATCCATTTATTTTAAGAAATAATTATTTATTGAATTTGTAAGATGTTGAATATCTTCTTGTAAATGTGAAGCATTTAGTACTATTCTACTCATTAAAGATGAGCTTTCACTTGGATAGTAAAAACCGGTTACTATAATTCCATTTGCTTCCAAATGTTTGGTCAGTGGATTATCAGAATAACTAAAAGAAGGATGTCCTTTCATAAAACTAAAAACATTGATTGAATCAATATTCTCTATAAAGTAATTAATATGCTTTGTGACAATTTCTCTTTTTTTAACATAAATAAAATCACCAGAAATTAGCGTGGCCATACTTGCCGGTGTAGCCGGACTTGCGCCTCCAAAGAAGTCAGTATTTTTTAAATTAATGATTCGGTCTTTTGTTCCAAATATAGCTCCTGCTTGTATTCCAAAACCTTTTCCCAATGAACAGCATACAATAAGTTCTTTGGGTTGTAATGCCAATAATTCTTTATAAACTCCTTTTCCATTTTCACCAACAATACCTATACCATGAGAATCGTCTACTACAAGAATTGTTTTTTCTAAGGGCAGGGATTTAAGTTCATTGAAATCTGGATAATTGTTGCCTGAGAAATCTATGGAATCTAGCAAGACAACAGGAATGCTAGTTTCTGTAGCTAAATGTTCTTTAATGGCAGTGTGGAGTGATGTGTATGAATCAAAAGGTTGTCTATTTAACTGATATAAGGCTGAATGGGCATTTGGAGCATAAAAAAGAGTGTGCTCTGAATTGTTTAAATATTGACTCACCAATTGCCCTGCCAAATATCCAGATGAGAGTGTAATACAAGCTTCACTTTCTACCAGATTAGATAAATAAGTTTCAGTTTTATGAAAGATAGAAAGTTGAATATTGGATTTTCTAGAAGCGCCATAGTTGGTGCCGTATTTCTTTACATTGTCTATAAAAAATTGTTGAAATTCTTCATCAGTCTGTAAACCCAAATAAGCTGTACCTCCAAAGTATAAATACTTCTTGTTATTCAATATAATTTCCCTGCCAGGAAATGCATCTATATAGTGCGCCATTAATTCATTATTATTCCACTACCTCCCAATATAGGAAATTCAACTTTTCCACCATCTAGTATTCTTACACCTTGGGCAATGTCTCCTTTAAGCAACATGGCACCATCCATATCTACATAATCCAATTGTGGTAAAAGTTGCGCTATGGCAGATATTCCCACGCTAGATTCTGTCATACAACCAACCATGACTTTTAGACCTAATTCTTTTCCTTTTTTTATCATGCGTAGGGCAGGGGTCAGTCCGCCACACTTGGTCAGTTTAATATTTATGCCATTAAAATGTAATCCACATTTTTCCACATCTTCTTCTACAATACAGCTTTCATCTGCCATAATGGGCAGCACACTATAATGCATTACTTTCTCCATTCCTTCCCAATCATTGGCTTTTAGAGGTTGTTCTATAAATTCCACACCCAATTCTTTAAGTAATGGGGCATTATGGATGGTTTCTTCGGCAGTCCATGCACAATTGGCATCTACCCTAAAAATGGCATTGGTATGCTTACGGAGTTCTTTAATTATGGCCACATCATCAGTTGTGCCCAATTTAATTTTATAAATGGGCCATGGTTTTTCTTTCATTTTAGATACCATGGTTTCAACGGTATCAATGCCTATAGTATAATTTGTAATGGGATAATTGTCTATCTCTGTGCCCCAAATCTTGTATAACGGTTTGTCCAAGAGTTTACCATAAAGGTCATGTGCGGCCAAATCCAATGCACAGATGGTAAAATTGCTTAACCCTAAGTTTTTTATAAATTGATAAAAAATCTCTGGGGTATAAAAATCATGGGATTCAATTATGCTACAGACATTTTCTATCTCTAGCATCATGCTTTCTGCGGTAATATTGTAGTATGGATTTGAAGTGGCTTCTCCATAGCCTGTCACTTCATTTTTTGTCAATCCAACAATCATTGTATCCTGAAAATCATGGGACTCTCTAGAAATGCCAAAGGTATGTTTTAGTTCTAAAGTGTATTTTTTTAACTGAATTTGCATTTCCTGTTTATTTTAAGCTAAATATAGAAAAACCCTAAACAGTACAAAATGAAAAACCCATCAAATTATAGATGGGTTTTTGAAGCTAATTCAAAGTTGATTACAACTATTTGATTTTTAATATATTTAGTATTTATGCACGCTACCAGAAGCTGATTTTTTGGACTGTACATTGGCATCTCCGGAATATTTAATATCTGCCCCACTACTGGCATCTGCTACCAATGATTCTGAAACGC
>CAYNLI010000165.1:0-4284 GCA_964398035.1 uncultured Flavobacteriaceae bacterium
CCCAAAACATAAACATTATCATTTGAATCACATTGCATATTGGTATAACTAGCATTACGAAAGTCTTCTGACTCCACAATGCCTGTAGTTGTTAAATTCCAGTTCTTTCCAAAATCTTTAGAACTAAAAATGGCCATGATAGTTTTATCCCTAATTTTATTGCTTGTAAGAATTTCACCTGTTGATAGAACACAAAATTCAGCAACACCTCTATAAAGGGTATCTTTTTCGGCAAATACTTTTAGGGTTGAACTTTCCTCATCCATTTTAAAAATATGAAACTTTGTGGAGAAATAAATATCCTGATGGTAAGATTTATAATAGTGCCTTATACTATATCCAAAAGGATATAGAAGCGTATCGGCTTCAGGTAATAGAATCAACTCTTTCCAAGAATCTCCATTGTCATAACTCATTTGAGGTTTTCCAAGGGCATGTCCAAAAAGATTTCCTTTGTAAGTAAAATCTAGTATATCCCACCCCCCAAAAATTCCATCTGTGCCACCGTAGAGAAAGGTGAACTCTGGGCTGTTTTTTGTATTTTTAAAAATAGCAGCGGCTCCATATACACCAACAAATATGTCTCCATTCAATGATTCGGTGGCTGTTATTATTTCTTGCCCCAAAGGAACGGTATATAAATCCCAAGTAACTCCTTTATCGCGACTGACCTCAAAAAAGGGGTTTTTACTTTGATTTTTACTGCCTCCACTCATAAATAGGTCTCCGTTTTGGTTTATATGCATTAATTTGCCTCTATTATTTTTTTTAATGAGTTGCCAGCTTTTACCTTGGTCGGTACTTCTATGTAAGCCAAAATTTAAACTTAAGTACAAATCGCCATCACTCGACACTTTTAAATAGTGTTTCATGGACCCTATGTATACACCAGCACTATCAGGAGTATTCAATTTAATCCAATCATCTTGAGAATAGGAGTTGCACAATGACAAAATGGTCAATATAAACGTAACTTTAATAATTGCTTTTTTCATATTTTCGCCTAGTTTAAGATGAGTCTTAAACTAATACTTTTTTTATTGCAGGACTACAAAAACAACTCTGTAGGTTGTATTAGTGTTCTACTTTGAGAACAGGTAAATTCCAGTTTCACGTGTCTTAGAATCAGGGCTTTTCAGCCTTCCCTTTAAATTATACACTGGATGCCCAAGTGTGGAATTACCTGTGAGGAAAAATAATTATGTAGTGTAATTTCAAGTATGTATACCAATATATTTGAACTCTTAAATGAGAGCTTGTAATCCTTTTCTATCAATAATATCTAATAATTTCATCGATGCACCAGCGGGTTTCTTATATCCTTGTTTCTATTTCTGAACGGTAGAAGTACTAATATTAAAAACACTTGCAAAAGCTGCTTGGGGAATAAAGCAGTAAAGTGTGTTTTGCATTCCCTTAAGGTACCAGATTTTTCACTGTAAAAATCACAGACTTTGGAAACTGTTGCACATTTCGACTGCTCCTCCAGTGTTAACAAGGATACCGCATACATCTTCAATAGTAAGATGAATATTTTTCAAAGATAAATTATTAGAAAAAATTATTTTTTAATGAATGTTTGAAATACAGGGTTGTAAATGGTTATCGTATTATTTTCTATTATGTAGGCTAAATTTCCAGTTGACTGATTTGTGCCTGCTTCGTAGGTGGCTATAAGACCTGTTTCTTCATTTAATACATAATCTCTAACCAAAGTATCATTTTCTGAACCCATAGAAATTGTAGTATATTTTCCTTGTCCTGAGAATGTAAACATTGATTTTATTTTGCTTCAAACAAGCAGTTTTGAAGTGGGATGATGAAGGCTAATAAAAAATAAATTTTGTTTAATTTTAAGAAGTTCATTGTAAACCATGAAGGGTTATAAGTTAAAATTTTCAATTTCAGAAGTCTTTTCTGTTTGCTCGCTAAAATAGCCTAAAGGTACATGCCTATAATATAGTTTATAAATGCCATTCCGTACTTTTATTATTCCTACCATTTTGTGTGGGACAACCAGGATCAAAATAAACGGGAATAATTCTTATTCGTTTTTATTTAATGATTAACTTTGATCTGATTGGGATTTTTATAGAATAGGAAATGGCATGGATACAAATGATTTTCAGCAAACCTTTTTTAGTAACTTGAAGCCTATGAGTGGCCTCAAAAACATCTTTGATTATTTACCCGACGTATATTTCTGGATGAAAGATAAAGAAGGAAAGTATATAGCCCTTAACCAGGCGGATGTAAAAAAACTGGACGGAATACATGAAAATGATTTCATAGGTAAAACAGACCTAGACATATTTCCTAGAAAGATTGCCGAAAGCTTTATGAGAGATGACCGCAAAGTAATTGAAACGGGGAACCCTGTTATAAACCGAATTGAGCTTGTTCCCAACGAAGACGCCTCTATAAGCTGGAACTCCACCACCAAAGTCCCACTGTATTCAAAGGACGGGAAAATTTACGGTACGGCCGGATTTTCTAGGGATATCAAAGATATTGCCGGGCTGCCACGTCTTTATTCTGAGATGGCCGATGTTATCGAATACATCAGCAAAAATTACATGAACGTCATCAAAGTACCAGTTCTAGCTGATTTGGCATTCACCTCTGTCGGGAACTTCAATCGGAAGTTTAAAAAAAATCTTGGTATTTCACCCATTGAATTCATTCTAAAGGTAAGGGTGAAGGCTGCGTGCAAACACCTCTTAGTATCAATGGATTCTTTGTCAGATATTTCCCATCGGGTAGGCTTTGGAGAGCAAAGCTACTTCACCAGACAGTTCAAAAACCAGATGGGAGTTTCCCCATCCAATTATCGGAAGAATTATCTAAAAAAAGACCCCGAGTCAGGTATACGTTAACCAAAGAATGATCAAATAATGCAAAAATAGGTTAGGATCGTCCTATTTGGGAAATGAAACCGAGTTATATTAAAGAGAGAATATATTTAATTCCAAAACTTGGTTCGGAGAAAATTCATTTAAGGATGTGGCAGTTGTTGATCCTAGGAGTAGATATGAATGTAATTCATTTTTCAAAAGTCGCAGGACTTCTTTTATTTGCTTATATATCCCTAATTTTTTCTTGGGAAACAAAAGATTTTTTGCAGGTTTATGAAGTAGGACCTGGTAAAGCCTATCAGGATCCCTCGGAGGTTCCATGGGAGTCACTCAAACCTAGTTCGATTATAAGAATTCACTACCGTTCAACGCCTTATGCTACTAAGTGGGTTATTAGTACTAAAGGTACCGAAACAAATCCTGTTGTTGTTGAAGGAGTCGCTGATGCACAAGGAAATCTTCCGGTTATTTCTGGAAGTAATGCAATAACCCGTTCACAATTAAATTATTCAAATGAAAATCGCTCTGTTATAAAAATTGGAGGCAATAATCCTTCCTATATATATATTGAAAATTTAGACATAAGAGATGCGAAACCTGAGTTTTCATTCCGTAACGCAAGTGGTTCAAACCAAAGTTACTCTTCCAATGCTGCTGCCCTTCATATTGATAGAGGAGATCACATTTTTATCAAGGGTAACATCATCCACAATTCTGGGAATGGGGTTTTTACGGGTTCCCGCGCTTCCAATTTATTGTTCAGTTCAAATTACATTTATGGAAATGGCGAGTCTGGCAGTGTATATAGGCATAATGTTTATTCTGAAAGTGTGGGTATCACCTTTGAATTTAATCGGTTTGGCCCTTTGATTTCAGGGGGAGGGGGCAACAACATTAAAGACCGTTCGGCTGGATTGGTGGTACGATACAACTGGATTGAAGGTGGAAATTATCAGCTTGATATTGTAGATACTGACAAAGAAGGGAATAACGGAGACGTTGATATTGCCGGCAATCCCTTATACAGAACTACTTACGTTTACGGCAACATTCTGATAGAACCTGACAATGATGGTAATGCAAATATCATCCATTATGGCGGTGACCAGTCAGACCGGAAAGATTTGTGGCGCAAAGGAACCTTGTACTTGTACAATAATACCATTATTTCGTATCGTTCGGGAAGGACAGCCCTGCTTGGTATCTCATCAGCTGATGAATCTGCCGATGTTCGGAATAATGTCATTTATTGCCAATCCGGAGGCCGTAATTTTTCCATCCATTCTAGCGCCAGTGGTGGGATATCTACTTTAAGTAATAATTGGCTTCCCTCTGGTTGGAAAGATGGCTCTGGTACAATCATTGACAAGGGAAATATTGTAGGAACAAACCCTAACTTTAAAAATTTGGGGGGTCAGAACTTTTATCC
>CAYNLI010000166.1:0-4240 GCA_964398035.1 uncultured Flavobacteriaceae bacterium
AAAACATTGAAAGAATACAATTCAGAAATCATTAATTATTTCCTCAAGAAATATAATAATAATGTGATGGAGGTTGCAGATAAACTGGATATTGGAAAATCTACTATTTATAATCTGATGAAATCCAACAAGGTAATACAGGAATAACTTCTTAATGCCACAAACATGAGTATCAATTTAAATAAACTAGATGTAGGAACAGCATTGATAAAAAGAACTGATCAATGAAGCAACATCCCATTTTATTTAATACTGAACAATTTAACAGGTTGTTCCCTTTCCATATATTGATTGATAAACACATGAAAATTCAATCATTTGGAAAAAGCCTAGGAAAAATTTGTGTACTTGGCGGAAAGTCGTTATTTACTTCACTTTTTTATATAAATAAGTCCAAGGCTGAGATTTTAGATATTGATAGTCTTAAAACCCTAATAGGGCAAAAAATCCTTTTAAGGTACAAAGAACAAGAACTTATATCCCTTCAAGGACAATTTGAATATTTCCCAGAACAAGAACAGGTATTGTTTGTTGGCTTTCCCAGTTTTAATTCTATTGAAGAGCTAAAAACAAAAAAATTGACTCCTCAAGATTTTGCTATCCATAATCCCATTATGGGTTTTTTGGACGTCATAAAAAACCAAATGTCGGCCACAAAGGATGTGAAAAAGCTGCTTTTAACGGTAGACCAACAAAAAGAATCTCTAAAAGGAATCAATGAGTTTGCTGCCAATATGTTGAATCAAGTTACTCTTGATGATATCGCTTGGACTATAATAGACAATGCAATCAGCCGCTTCAACCTTGAAGATTGTATCATATATCTTGTTGATGAAGATGGAGAATATCTTATACAACGAGCTGCTTATGGAGATAAACAGAAAAAGGAACATGAAATTTTCAATCCCATCAAAATTAAAATTGGAAGTGGTATTGTGGGAAAAGTTGCGTTTACGGGAAACCCGATAATGATAAAAGATACCTCTAAGGTACCAGAGTATATTGTTGATGATAAAATTAGATATTCAGAACTAGCAGTACCCATTCTAGCGGATAAAAAGGTAATAGGAATAATAGATTCTGAACACTCATCAAAAGACTTTTTCACGAATCAACACCTTATTGATTTTACCACTATTGCCAACTTGACCGCCATAAAAATAAAGAATGCCATAATTCAGGAAAAACAGGCCAATATAGAAGAAACAGTATTGCGCAAACAAAAAATGTTACAAGGAGTGGCTATGGCCACCGAGGAACTGTTGACCAATACCAATCTTACTGAAGCTATAAATACAAGTTTAAAAATATTGGGAGAGGCAGTGGATGTGAGTAGAGCTTATATTTTTAAAAATACGTTAAACATTACCAATGGAAACATTATTATATCCCAAAGCCATGAATGGGTTTCTGAAGGGGTTTCTACTCAGATAAAAAATAAAAAATCACAAAAATTAACAACATCTATTTTTGAAGAGTTCTTGCCTCATTTATATACAAAAGAACCATTTGAGGCCACTATTTCACAGTTAGAAGATAAATCCATTATAAAAGAAATATTTGTATTGCAGGATATTAAATCCATTTTAATCATCCCCGTATTTCATAGAGATAGATTTTGGGGATTTATTGGATATGATGATTGTATTAAAGAAAGACAATGGCCCCAAGATGAGTTACTGTTGCTAAAAAGTTTTGGCAATAGCCTTTCCAGTGCATTGGAAATAACCGATACAACCAAAGAACTCAAGGACATGGCCCTGTTTCCTCTAGAGAACCCAAACCCAGTGGTGAGAATTGATCTAAAAGGAGAAGTAATACTAATAAATAAACCAGGAGAAGTATTAAAGCATGCTAAGGGTATTGATGATAACAAAAGATTTGAAGAAAGAATATATAAAGGGTTAAGTAGAAGGTTAACTACAGAAAACCGTATGGAAACCTTTGAAATATCGGCAGGAAAACAATTCTATTTGGCAACAGCAAGACTTTCTGAAACAAATGAATATATAAACATATATTTTAGTGATATAACAAAACAAAAAGAAGTAGAAAAAGTCATTGTCCAATCCAATAAGCGACTTAAACTACAAGAAGAAAAATATAGGAATATAATATCCAATATGAATTTAGGACTATTGGAGGTTGATACAGATGGTATAATCCAATTTTGCAATCAAAGTTTCACGGAGATATCTGGGTTTGATCTGGATGAAATGAAAGGAGAGAAAGCAACAGATTTAATTTTTGCAAGCCTGGATCCAGAAGTTGTTCAAGGTATAGATATGATTCAT
Organism: uncultured Flavobacteriaceae bacterium; assembly: GCA_964398035.1. Taxonomy (GTDB): domain Bacteria; phylum Bacteroidota; class Bacteroidia; order Flavobacteriales; family Flavobacteriaceae; genus Saonia. The sequence continues at coordinate 2,295 of CAYNLI010000166.1, forward strand.
CCAGAAAACACAACGGATAGTTTTGAAATATTGACGAAAAATAAAAGAGGTGAAGCACGTTGGTGGTTGATAAGTCTTGCCCCTAATTTTAATGACAAGAACCTCCCTATTGGCTCCATAGGTATCTACTTGGATATCACCAAACAAAAAAGATTGGAAAATGAACTTGAAAAGGCGTTGTTAAAATCACAGAAAGCATCAGAATCAAAAGAATTGTTCCTGGCCAATATGAGCCATGAAATCAGGACACCGCTCAATGGAATCATTGGTATGATCAGGGAACTGAGCAAAGAACAAATGTCCCATAAACAAAAAGGATATTTGAATAGTGCAAGAAAAGCCTCCAGACATCTTTTATCTGTTGTGAACAACATACTGGAAATCACAAAAATAGAAGCAGGAGAATTAAAACTTGTACCAGAGCATTTCAGCATACAAGAACTTCTTAATGATGTGGCATCCATACTTAAGCCGCAAGTGGAGCACAAAGACGTTAGTCTAAATATAAATATAGACAAGAATGATTCAGAAGCTTTTATTGGTGATGAATCCCGTATACGCCAAGTTTTGATCAATCTAGCTGGGAATGCCATTAAATTTACAGAAAAAGGAGCAGTTGTCATTGATTGCACAGGTTTACGGAAATCGGCCAATAAGCAAGAACTAAGTTTTACCATTAAGGATACTGGAATAGGAATGGACCAGAAGTATTTGACTACTATCTTCAAGAAATTTCAACAAGAGGACCCATCTATTTCAAGAAAGTTTGGAGGAACAGGTTTAGGTTTGTTCATCACCAAAAACTTAGTGGATCTTATGGGAGGAAATCTAAAGGTGCAAAGTAAAAAAGGGAAGGGCACAGAGGTACAAGTCTGCTTGCCATTACCAATAGGGACACCATCAATTGTTGCAAAAAAAGAAGCTTTTGTCATAAATAAATCATTGAACAGGGCAAAGGTCCTATTAGTGGAAGACCATGAAATGAACCGTTTGGTGGCTGCCAATACATTAAGTCTTTTAGATGTTGAGTTAACAGAGGCCGGCAATGGACTAGAGGCCGTAAAGCTTTTGAAGGAGCAGACGTTTGATTTAATTCTAATGGATATTCAAATGCCCATCATGAGTGGAATAGACGCTACAAAAATTATTAGGAATGAGCTGAAAGTAAAGACACCTATCATAGCCTTGTCCGCAAATGCATTTAAATCAGAAATTGATGCCTGCTTGCGAATAGGAATGAACGATTATGTAACCAAACCTTTTGAAGAACAAGACCTATTACGGGTAATTGTAAAACACTATAAGACCCCAAAAAAAAGAAAAGATAAAAAGCAGGTGAGTACAAAGCAACATAATGATGAAACGTACACATTGTATGATTTGCAAAATCTCAACGAGATGAGTAGAGGAAATACAGGATTTGTACAAAAAATGCTTCATCTTTTTGTGGAAACCACTCCCCAATATTTAGAACAAATCAATACGTTATATGAAGAGAGAGATATAGTAGGTATAAAAAAAGTGGCCCATAAAATGAAGCCAAGTATTGGTAATATGGGCATAATAGCAATAAAACAGGATATCAGGGATATAGAACATTTTGATGACGAAGGCCAATCCCAAGAAAATTTAAAAGTATTGATAGAAAAAGTCAACAGAATTTTGTCCGATGTTGTAAAACAACTTAAAGAGAAAGAGTTGGCTTAGTATTTTTAAGAAAAAAGACGAAGGGAATTTCCAATTTTTGGAAATTCCCTTTTTTTTATGGAAAATTTCAAAATAAAATATTATTTAATTACATGGCAATCAGCAACATAAAGGTTATGGCTTAATCTTGGCATCTTTAGGGTCAAGCAAAACAAATTGAATTTATAATAAGATAATTTAAAAAAGAAGTTTAACCTTAAAACCATTTATCATGAAAAAATTTATACAAGAATTTATAG
>CAYNLI010000167.1:0-3627 GCA_964398035.1 uncultured Flavobacteriaceae bacterium
AATTTTAATAACCCTTATGGAGCAACCTTTAATGGAACTGAAGCCAATAATTTTTATTTGGTTGATGCTTTTGTAGATTTTCTTTCTGATAATGCTGATCCAAGATTGGATGCTATTGCCATTAGATATATAGGAGCAGCATCTGGCCCGGAACAAGTTATTGAGATTGGATCAAAAGACCCAGCTGATCAAGTAGGAATGCCCATGGGGCATGACAACAGTTCTATAGGAGCAGTTGCAACAAATTTGGGATTGGCCAGTTTTTATGATTTTAGCCAAATGGACCGGTTTGTATTTGGAGCCAATGATGCTCCAATGTTTCTCTGCACTTATGGGCAAACACAATTATTGCTTGCAGAAGCGGCAACCAATGGTTGGGTAGGCGGTAATGCGGCAGACTATTATGAAGATGGTGTTCGTGCGCATATGGAGCAATTGGCAGATTATGGATCAGAAGCTGAAATTCCTACAGGAGATATAGATACCTATTTGGGGGCTAATCCGTTTGATGTTGGCAATGCCGTAGAACAGATCAATACCCAATATTGGGTAGCTTCTTTTCTTAATGGTCCAGAAGCTTTTGCCAATTTTAGAAGATCTGGCTATCCAGATTTAATACCAAATTCTTATCCTGGACAGGACATAACGGGTGATTTTATCAATAGATTAACCTATCCGAGTTCTGAAATTGCGGTTAATAAAGCAAACTTGGATGCTGACACAAGTAGAATGGGGGCAGATAATTTAGATACCAAAGTATGGTGGGATAATTAATAGCTCTCACAAACACAGTAGTAGTTTAGTTTTAATGTAGTAGTGATTTAGCTTTTGAGCCTAATAATGGTTGACTTTTTAAGATGAATATTATTAGGTTCTAAAGCAAATCATATTCCTTTATTTAATCAATAAGGGCAGAACATTAAATCATACTTTAAATTTAAAACTTGAGCAGATAATTTTTTATGTACCTTAATACATTGAAAAAGAGAAAACTTTATTAAAATAATCCAACCACAAAACTAGAATAGATGAAAAGCACATTAAAGGATATAATATCCAAGAGCAAGAAAGAGGAACGTGCATATACAGAAACGCGTCAAGCAGAGATAAATAACCCTAAAACAGGAAATAATCGCCGAAATTTTCTAAAGAAGACAGCACTGGGAGGTATGGCTCTATCAAGTTTTATGGGGTATTCTTTTGAAGATGAAATGGCGGCTACTACATCAAAAGTAAGTCGCATGTCAGCACCATCAGATTTAAAAATAACGGATATGCGCTATGCCCTTACAGGTGTAATGGGAGGTACTGCTATAATCCGTATAGATACCAATCAAGGAATATATGGTCTTGGTGAAGTAAGGGATGCTGCAGATGTTAAGTATGCCTTAATGTTAAAGAGCCGTATTTTAGGAAAAAATCCATGTAATGTAGAAAAGATATTTAAAAGCATCAAGCAGTTTGGAGGGTCAGCGCGTCAGGCAGGTGGTGTATGTGCTGTGGAAATGGCTTTATGGGATCTTTGTGGCAAAGCTTATAATGTCCCTGCATGGCAGTTGCTTGGAGGGAGATATAGGGACAAGATTAGAATGTATGCTGATACTCCAGAAGCAAGTTCACCAGAGGAACAAAAAAAACTGATAGAATACCGTGTTAAAGATCAAGGGTATACTTGGTTAAAAATGGATGTGTCAATAGGTGAATTAAAGGGAAAACCAGACACAGTTGTAAATGGTAAGTTCTGGGAAGATTCAAGAGGGAATTTGAACCAATGGGGAGATAGGAGAAACTATATGTCCTATGGGAATACCATGCACCCGTTTACACAAATACAAATTACAGAAAAAGGACTGGAAGAACTGGCACAGGTAGTGGAAAATGTACGAGATATGGTTGGTTATGAAATTCCAATATCTACAGATCATTACGGTCATTTTGATTTAAACAATAATATTCGTTTGGCTAAAGCCTTGGATAAGTACAGGTTGGCTTGGTTTGAAGATATGGTGCCATGGCAATATACAGAACAATGGAAAACCATAACAACAGCAATAGAGACTCCAACTACTACGGGAGAAGACATCTATTTGTTAAAAGACTTTAAGCCCCTTATAGAGCAAAGAGCTGTGGATATTGTTCATCCAGATTTAGCTTCATCAGGAGGCTTGTTGGAAACAAAAAGAATAGCAGATTATGCTGAAGAGTTTGGAGTGGCCATGGCCATGCACCAAGCAGGTACGCCAGTTTCGTTTATGGCCTGTGTTCACTGTGCCGCGGCAACAGAGAATTTCTTGGCCTTGGAGCACCATTCAGTGGATCTTCCTTGGTGGGAAGATTTAGTGACAATGACAGGCGGAGGAAAAATGATCGATAAAGGATTTGCTCCAGTACCACTGACTGCACCTGGATTGGGAATTGAACTGAATGAAGAAGTAATGAAGAAACATATGGATAGAAGAGACAAGAGTTTCTTTAAACCCACAGAAGAATGGAATGAACTTCGTTCACATGATAGAACCTATAGTTAAAATTAAAATAGAGACTCCCGTTTCCATAGTTATTTTGGAAACGGGATATTCAAACTAGCTAACAAATACCAACTTAAGAAATGAAAAAAACAATATTATTGGCCGTACTTGCCGTTTTGGCATGCGGTTTTTTACAGGCTCAGAATGTAGGATCTTCACCAGAATATATAAAACTCTTGACATCCAATTGGGAAGGAGAACGTTTCCCGGATGGAAGACCTAAAGTTTCGGATGCCGTTTTAAAAAGGTTAAAAAAAATTAGAATAGAAGAAGCGTGGGGTTATTTGCGCAGAAAGGGTTATCACAACCAATATGAAGGTGATTGGCAAATTATTCATCCAGAAGAAGTCATGACAGGCCGTGTGGTAACAGCCCAGTACATGCCTTTAAGACCAGATTATCAACGAACGGTAAAACTACAGGGAGCAGTAGAGAAAAGGGATACCATAGGAGGAAGTAATTCATGGCCCATAGAAATATTGGAACCGGGAGATATATATGTAGCAGATGGCTACGGAAGAATTATAGATGGTACTTTAATAGGATCCAATCTTGGGAATGCCATATATACCAACTCCCAAAATGGAGTCATTTTTGATGGCGGTATTCGGGATTTAGGAGGATTGTTGGAAATAGATGGTTTTAATGGTTGGTATAGGGGAGAGGATCCTTCTTACTTGCAGGAACAGATGTTGACTTCTATCAATGCGCCAATACGTATAGGCAGGGCAACTGTTTTACCAGGAGATGTAGTATTGGCCAACAGGCACGGAATCATGTTTATACCCGCTAATTTTGTGGATGAGTTGGTGCTGGCCTCAGAAGTGGTAGCACTACGTGATGAATTTGGATTTCAACGTTTAAGGGAAAAGAAATTTACAGCTGGCCAAATAGATACCAGATGGACAGATGCAATAAAGGCTGATTTTATGAAATGGATAAAGAACTATTCCGATAGCAAGTTGCCAATGACCCGTAAAGAATTGGATGACTATATAAAAGTCCGATTAGATTAGTAGGTTAAGGCTGATAATCTTGAACAAAAGGATATATCAAATATAGAGAGAACAATGAGTTCTATAAATCTAACCAAAAGAAG
>CAYNLI010000167.1:3637-4240 GCA_964398035.1 uncultured Flavobacteriaceae bacterium
TACAATTATTAAGAAGTAAATGGTAAAAATTTTTATGTAAGTAGTATAGTAGTGTTTAATATTTTGAGTTAGTTTTTTAAAAGGGATGTATTTTCAATTATACATCCCTTTTTTATTTTCAAAAAACCAAAATGACATTTATCATTTTTAATACAAGACCCAAAGACTAGATTTGGCTAAATAAAAATTATTGGATGCTGGATAAGTATTTACCATTATTTATAATTCTTTCCATTTTGGCAGAAATTTTTGGTACAGTGGGCGGTTTTGGGTCTTCTGTGTTTTTTGTGCCAATGGCCAGTTATTTTTTAGATTTTCAGACTGTTTTAGGAGTTACTGCATTATTTCATCTTTCCAGTAACATGACTAAAATGGATTTGACATAAAACTTGTACTGTATCTAGGAATACCAGCTGTGTTATTTGTCTCTATAGGAGCTTTCTTAAGTAAATATGTTGACCCAAAGTTTTTAATGTATGCGCTAGGTGGGTTTCTTGTCCTTTTCAGTTTGTTATTGATAATCAATCAGAACCTTATTGTTAGGGCATCAAAAAGAAATGCAATTATTGGTGGCACCTTATCTGGATTGTTTGCAGGCTTGTT
>CAYNLI010000168.1:0-4238 GCA_964398035.1 uncultured Flavobacteriaceae bacterium
AAGAAAATAAGTTTTGTGTTTTTCTACTAGAAAACTTCTCTAAACGTTAAGTCTATTGCCTTATCACCCATATTATCAAGTTTTGACTACATTTGAGTACAACCAATTTAATCAAACAAAAATGAAAAAATTTATCGTTGCATTGGCTTTTATTTCCATTGCATTTCAAGCTAAAGCTCAAGAACCAGAAGTCGGTATCATCATGGGTACTGCTAGAGGTCTTATGCAGGATGGCGTAGAGGAAGGGCTTATTAAGCTCAAAAATATGGGTGTTAAGTATATTGAAGGAGCTGGCTCTAGAAGTATGCCAAGAGCTGAGTACAAAGCGTTGTTGGACAAACATGGTTTTGACGTTGTAGCTGGTGGAGTGCAATTTGAAAACCTGATGCATAAAGACAGTATAAATAACACCATTGAAAACTTAAAATTCTTTGGGGCAGAATATGCAGTCTGTTATTGGATTCCCCATGATGGAAACAACTTTACTTTTGAGGACATGAAAAAAGGCGTGTCTGTTTTTAATAAAGCAGGGAAACAACTTGCCGAAGCAGGTATTTCATTGTTGTACCATGCACATGGGTATGAGTTTAGACCTTATCCAGGACCTGGTACTATGTATGATTATATGATGGAGAACACAGACCCACGCTATATTAATATAGAAATGGACGTGTTTTGGACAAGAAACCCTGGACAAAACCCAGCTGCTATTTTAAGAAAATACCCTGGAAGATTCCCTATTACGCATTTAAAGGACAGAATGAAAGGCTCTGTGGACAACCAAAACGGAAGACAGGAAAGAGAACGCAATGTGGTATTGGGAACGGGTGACGTAAACATTGCCGAAGTAATGAAAGCCGCAAAAGAGGTAGGCGTAAAATATCATTTTATTGAGGATGAGTCCTCTAAAGCAGCGGTACAATTGCCCATGCACTTGGCATTTTTAAAATCGTTGGACTATGAGGTAAAAGCAGTAGAGACAACCGTTGAAAAATTGCACCAAGCCATTATCAATGCAGATTCCTTAAGATTGCACAACTTTACCACTGAGGAGCTTACCTATGGACACTCTAGCGGTGCCATAGAAGACCGAGATACTTTTATAGAAAAACTATTGAACGGGAGTTCTGATTTCTCAAAAATTGAATTTCTAAAACCAAGTGTTACCGTTAAAGGTGATGTGGCTTGGGTACGGGGCATTATGGAAGCTGATCTTATAACTGCAGACAAATCTATTCTTCCCATAACACTTAAAATTCTATACGTATTTACCAAAGAGAATGGCATGTGGAGGCTTTTGGCCAGACAGGCAGTGCGGTAGAAAAGAACGAGCTTATTTTTAAAATCTTTAAGGGTCACATCTACTATTTTGATGTGGCTCTTATTTTTTTGCTTTTCTTCATTATGAACCCACCCTCTTATGCCCGTCTTTTACAATAGACACGCACAATTGATTGAAATAGAGAAATCTAGAACTTTTTTGATTGACATCTTCCACAATAATAAGTCTTACCTTAGAGGTATCCATAAAATGGAAATAAACGTACTGGTACGTTTAGTCCTACGTTGGGTAACATTATGAAAAAGAAAAAAAATGGAGAACCTTCCTGAAAAAACGAATAAAGAAAATTCACCTAATGAAATTCTTCAAAAAGAAGTAGTCGAAATTGATTTCGCCCACATTGAATATCTTCATGCAAATACTGAGTTTTTATACGAACAGTTATTATTAAGCAGAAAGGCAAAAAAGATATGGAAAGACCATGTTTTTAGTAAAATAATAGCTTTTGGATTAATAGCAATACTCACCGCAATAACAACTTGGATTACAAGCATTGTTACGAATAAAAAATTCTTAGAAGTATTAAATGATTTCTTTACTTCAAACTTTAGATTGTGGCACTATTTATTATTTTCAATAATTATTGGACTAATCTATTTCGCGATTAAGAAGACATCAGACAAGATTGTAATTAGGAAACCAAATAAAAATCGGAAAATAGGCGAATATAGATTTCAAGAATTATTTCTCATTTTATCAACAAAAATGATTGACATACCAGAAAAAATCTCAATGGAAAATTCTAAGGTTGATTTGTTAAAATTGTTTTTCTTTTACAATCGATTTTTAAATATTGGAGTAAATTCAAAATTTCCAAGAGGAAATCATGGAATATTTTTAATGTATATAATCGGTCCTGAATTAATTTCATATGGATTATGCGAAACTGAAAAAAGAGAAAATGAAACTGAAATGACTATAAAAATATCAAATTTTGGAAGAAATTTTTGGGCACAGTGTGAAAAATGGAGAGTTTTCAAAAAATTGGATTCAGAAATGAATGAAATGAAAATATGAATACTGCAACCAACAAAATGTATGATGCTCATGTCGGCTAAACGCCGCCACGTCACATACACGAAACGTTCAATTGCATTCGGCTGAAAAACCGCTAAATTGACACAAAAAGAGGTCTAAGCCTCTGTAAAATCAATAAATGACAGGTGTATGACACCAAGATGTCGTTATAAAATACACCTGTTATCAATAGTTTTGTGCCAACGTAATTTATAAACTATGGAGGCATCATCAGTTGCAAAAAATTTGGTATATCAAAGAAAATTAAAAGGATATACCCAAGAAAAATTATCAGAAAAAACACAAGTTACTATACGTACAATACAGCGTATAGAGAAAGGTGACGTAACCCCACATCTACAAACTATAAAATTATTAGCCACCGCTCTAAATGTTGAGGTTGATGACTTATTGATATTAGAAAATCCAAAAGAAGAAATTATACTAAAAAAATGGTTGATCATACTACATGGCACCCCTTTTTTAGGTTTTATTATACCATTTGCAAATATTTTACTTCCGTTGTTTCTTTGGATTCATAAGAGAGAGGATAATAAAATATACGACAATCATGGGGTTAAGACCATTAATTTTCAAATAACGATAAGTATCGTATATCTACTTTCATTTATAGCGCTTCTAACGATTGAGAAATGGGGGTTCTTTTTCTTCATCTCTGTAATTCCGTTTAGTATAATTGTTATGCTTTTTAACATCGTAACATCAATAAACTCTCAAAAATGTTATTACCCTTTGTCAATTCCATTCTTGAAAAGTAAAAAAAGAAGTACATCAATAAAAACGATAACAGTTATATTGATAGGAGCTATATGTTTTACAAGTTGTAGTGATAAAAAGAGTCAAAATATTGTCCGTTTAGACGGAACTGAAATTCTTAAAGATTCTTTAACCGTAAAAATTGATGAATTAATCAAAAAAGCAGATGTACATGGTATAGCTATAACAGTTTTTAATGAAAATAAAGTTACCTACCAGAAAAGTTTTGGGTATAAAGACTATGAAAAAAAGATTAAACTAAACGATTCTACTAATATATATGGCGCTTCTTTTAGCAAAGCTGTTTTTAGTGTATTGGTTATGAAATTGGTTGAAAACGATGTTATTGATTTAGACACTCCTTTACAATTTTACTTGCCAAAAAAAGTATATGACTATAAGCCAGAAACAAAATGGCATGATGATTTTTTTGCTTTAAAAAAGGATAGTTTATACCATAAAATAACAGCCAGAATGTGTCTAAACCATACTACTGGTTTTGCTAATTCTAGATGGTTTGAGTCTGATTATCAATTACGTGTAAATCGTGAACCAGGAAGTAGGTATAGTTATTCAGGAGAAGGGTTTATTTATTTACAGGTCGTTTTAGAAAAAATACTTGGGAAAAATTTAGAAGAACTTGCTCAAGAAATAATTTTTGAACCATTAAACATGCATCGCACTAGTTATCAATGGCAATCTAAGTTTGATAAGAACTTTGCTTACGGGCACAATACATTAGGTGAAAAATATGTAAAAGATATAGATAACGAACCTAGAGGCGGTAGTACTTTAGAAACTACATCAGAAGATTATACTACATTTTTAGAAGCTGTAATGCAACATAAAATCATTTCAAAAAAATCATGGAATGAAATCTTTAGACCACAAATTAGAATCCGCTCTATTAAACAATTTGGACCATTAGCCCTTAAAGATTCTACTTTAAATGATAATATTCAGTTAAGTTATGGTTTAGGATGGGGGATTTTACAAACACCATATGGTAAAGGTGTATTTAAAGAAGGACACGGCAACGGTTTTCAACATTATTCAATTCTTTTCCCAAAAACTAAAAAAGGAATTATGATTATGACTAATA
>CAYNLI010000169.1:0-4227 GCA_964398035.1 uncultured Flavobacteriaceae bacterium
GGTATGTGACAATGAAATTAGTATTAACGGAGAAATTTATGTAAAACAAGGAACTTTTAAAATGTCTAAAGATGTGGTGATGGTAAGAACATACTCAGCTGGTGTTCATTTTGGCGAGTTAGTCTCACGTAAAGGTAAAGAGGTGGTACTTAAAAACGCTCGCAGAGTGTGGTATTGGGAAGGAGCAGCAACCCTATCCCAACTCGCTCTTGATGGTACGAGTAAGTCAGATAAATGTAAGATGCCATGCGTAGTACCATCCATCGTATTAACAGAAGCTATTGAAATTATTCCAATGTCTGAAAAGGCAGCAAAATCATTATATGAGGTTAAATTATGGAAACAATAGAAGATAAGGGGTCTGGATTGGGAAATGGGTCTGGAGATGGGTCTGGAGATGGATCTGGCTCTGGCTCTGGATCTGAATCTATAGGTGGATTTGGCGGTGGATTTGGAGATGGATCTGGCTCTGGATCTGAAGATGGAGATGGAGATGGATATGGATATGGAGATGGAGATGGGGCGGGAACTAAAGATGGATATGGGTTTAGTTCTAAATTTGAATTTGGAAATGGATTTGGATGTTTTTAATAAACAAATACACCAGGCACGCTGGGAGGGGAATTTATGAAAAAATGTAAGATATGTAAAATCCGTCCAGCTACCGTACCAGATCGGAATTGTGTAGGTAGACCAATCAAACGTATATGCACTGACTGCCACGCCGCAAGGCTACGAGGTGACCTTGCCCAGGTGATAGGGGTAAATAAGGATAAGGGAGATAGCGTAAATGAACAATAAAATAATTTTACATCTTTGTGCTGATATTGGATCAGACAGTGAACCGTATAAAAAAGCTGGGTATGATGTCCGTTTAGTCGGTTCTGATATCGGTGTTGAAAATTACCACCCACCTAAAAATGTATATGGTATAATTGCAAACCCTGTATGTACCATGTTTTCTAAAGCGAGAGCAAATGCCAAAACACCTCGTGATATGAAACAAGGAATGTTTTTAGTGAAGGAGTGTCTACGGGTAATATGGGAGTCTCAATATTTCATGGTTGCAAAACATATACCCCATAAATTAAAATTTTGGAGTATTGAAAATCCTGGCAGTGGTTATTTAAAACACTACCTTGGGAATCCAACTTACACGTATCACCCATACCAGTATGGTGAAAATTACACAAAAAAAACATCATTGTGGGGGTTTTTCAATATACCGAAAGAAACGACTCCTGATGGTAACGCTCCAAAAGGTAGAAGTGTCTGTGATTTGATCACACCTATAACCTATCGTTGCAGAAAAGACAGAATGCATGCTAGGAGTATGTGCCCACCAGGATTTGCCCAAGCGTTCTTTGATGCAAATCGTTAATAAAAAGAGGGTAGATTATATAAAAATGAAAAGAAAACCAGTATTTGAAGTTTCAATGGAAATTGATACCATCATAAAAAATATATAAAGGAGAACAAAATGGCTTTGTTACAAAATTTAACAGAAGAAAACTTAAATAATATAAGGGAAACTTTTAATGAAAAAATAGCTCCTACAAATCCAGAGGCTACATTTCAGTCATTCCCTATATCAGATAAAGATAGATGGAGATTGTTAGAAGAAAATATTGCATCTCTTGAGCTTCAAGTATCTGAACTCACAACCTATATCAAAGCAATATTTGACGGCCATGTCCTGATAAATGGACACTTTGTAAAGGTTAAATTGTAAAGCAAAAAGGAGAAAAAATGGCAGTTTATTTTGAACAAATCCCAGAAGAATGTTCTGGTGATGATATAAGTGTTACAATCCATTACAAACCCATAATACGTGGATTGGCTGAACTTATATCTTCTGAAATTGATGCCATTATAAGAAAATACATGAAGGAGGGGAATAATGAAAATTTATATAGCTTCAAGTTGGAAAAATGAAAAATTGGTAAAGGATTGGGCAAAAAAATTGTCTTCACAACCATACAATCATCAAGTAGATGCTTTTTGTGATCCATCCAAAGGGAGGCACGTGTTTCATTTTTCAGAGATAGGTGACCCTTCTGAATTAGATGCAATAAATTTTTTAGCTGATGAAAGATCAAGACGGGCTTTTGAAGAAGATAAAAAATGGATTGATTGGGCGGATGTTGTTCTTTTGGTTTTACCGGCCGGTAAGTCTTCACATCTTGAAGCTGGCTACGCCGTTGGCTCCGGTAAAAAACTTATAATTTGGCAAGAAGAATATCCTAAAGGTGAATTCGATGTTATGTATGGATTTGCAGATCTTGTGACAGAAAATGTGGTTTCTGTTTTTGATTTTTTAATTAAAATGGAGAAAGGATAAAATATTTACAGAGATTTAATAAACTAAAAGGAGGAAAAATGATGTTAGTATTAAAATCAATATTTGAAGCTTTTATGACCAGGGTATCTGGTCTGTACTACAAAGGGGAGTTTCTATGTTTTATTCTGGAACCCTCCTGGAAAGACAATAAAAGGAATGAATCTTGTATACCAAGAGAAACTGTATATAAGATAAAGCTCTACAAGTCTCCTAAATTCGGGAGAACATGTATTGCCTTATATGATATTGAAAATCGAGATTATATATGTATACATCCTGGAAATTATCGGCACGACACCAAGGGTTGTTTGTTACCTGGAGTTGGTTGTTATCCTAAGTATACTAAGATTCTTGAATCAATACCTGCATTAGATAGTCTTGTTGATCTTGTTGGGAAGGATAAAATAACTCACATTTATACAGGAGAAATGTAATGATAAAAAGAATGTACAGAAACGTAAGGCAAGAAATGCTGCCAGGAGATGTAATTGCTTTTGGTGGATGTGGAATGTTCTCAAGAGTTGTAAAGTTTGCAACTAATTCCAACGTATCTCATGTTGGGATAATTCTACAAACTAAAATACCAGAAGATAATACTGGGAGATTTTTCAATCAGATTATTGAATCTACATCTTTAGATGGGTCCAATGGAGTTACAATCTCTCGATTCAGTGAAAGATTAAGAAATTATGTAGGGGATGTATGGTGGCTACCTTTAACAGACAGTGCAAGAAAACGTTTTAATCAGAAATTATTCTTTGATTTCATGTTGGAACAAGAAGGCAAACCATATGATGTACCTCAAGCAATTAAGTCTGCTCTTGATTCACTTGATGGCATAGGGCTTTTTTATAATAAAGAGGACTTCAGCAAGCTCTTTTGTTCAGAACTGGCAGCAGCCGGACTGGAGAAAAGCGAAGTACTTCCTGAAATAAATGCATCAGAAGTTACTCCCATAGATCTATGTGAGTTTCTTATATTTAAGAAAGCTGTTCAGTTAAAGGGGGCACTTGATGCCATCAGAAGGGATCCACCAATGCAGATTCGATTTGAGAGGTAAGGATATGGAATTACACCAGATAAATTAAAGAGTATTTTAGAATCTCAAAATATAAGGAATAATTATGGTTTTTACATTATTGCGAATAGAGTATAATCCTCATTATAGATTTTTTGGTTTTGGTTTTTTTGGTTTTCATTCTGTGTTTGGATTGCGATATTTGTTGGGTCTGCATTATGCAGAAAAAATAATGTTTTTTGATATATTATTTTTTCATTTTTCTAAGGATTTATTATGAAGAAACAAAAATTATTTTCATTGACCAAAAAAGATTTTATTATTCAAAGTTTTAAAGCCGGCGGGAAAGGAGGGCAGCATCAAAATAAAACGGATAGTGCTGTCAGAATAATACACACAGCTTCAAAAGCAGTTGGAATTAGTAGAAACCATAAAAGTCAATTCCAAAATAAAAAAGAAGCTTTTATCAGACTAACAAAAACAAAAAAATTTAAATTATGGTTAAATAGAAAAGTATATGAATTTTTACAAGGGCAAACCGTTGAGCAAGAAGTTGAAAAAATGATGCAACCAAAAAATTTAAAGATAGAAATTAAAAATAAAGGGAAGTGGGAGGTATATGAAAAAGAAACAAAAAAGACAAAGAAAGCTAAGAAAAAAAGAATTAGGGGAAAAAGTAAAGACTATGAATAAAGGTTGTCGATACATATTAACCAGAAAGAGTCTATTACCTTTTTGCTGTAAAGATGGGGGTAAGATATGAAAGAAGCTATAATTATACTTTTTTGGTTATCATTTTTATTTTTCTTCTGTTGGCTATGGCCATCAGAAGGATTTTCAAAGGACCTTGATCCAGGATACCGCGCTC
>CAYNLI010000170.1:0-4105 GCA_964398035.1 uncultured Flavobacteriaceae bacterium
CCTAATTGGTGAAACATATGGGCATCATTAGAGGTGAAAGTTTTTTGATCAAACCAATCCTTGAACCACAACTTGCGAAACTGTCGCTGTTCCTTGGAATATAATGTAGAGGACGACCAAATTTTAGGCTTTCCAGAATCAAGTTCCCTAAAATGTCTATACTGTCCATCCCATCTAAATTCACTAAGCTTCAGGTGAGGTGTAGATTCAACACAAATGATTGTAAATGGTTCTATATTATCCAATAAGTAATCAGATGAAAAATCTGAAAAATCAATATACTTAAATGTATCTAGCAATACTTTTCCCCTACTTTTCCTATATGGAGGTGCATGACGGTGTTTCTCAAATGCTCCGTTCAATAAGCAACAAACCTTACCATTTTCATTACATGCCAACCAAGTACCACCTCTTAAAGGGTCTTGGGCAAAGGTGATTGAATTACCCCCAGCTTCTTGTATTACTGGAAAAACAGTATGACCCCGTCCAGAAATTTCATCTCGGCTAGAGGTAAGTATAAAACTCTCCTGATCAA
Organism: uncultured Flavobacteriaceae bacterium; assembly: GCA_964398035.1. Classification (GTDB taxonomy): domain Bacteria; phylum Bacteroidota; class Bacteroidia; order Flavobacteriales; family Flavobacteriaceae; genus Saonia. The sequence continues at coordinate 536 of CAYNLI010000170.1, forward strand.
CTGGAAGATAAGTTACTGTACACATTCTCTTTTTTTGTATTTAATGGTAGAATAAGCCACTCCCAAATTTTCATCCATATAAATATGGTTAAACGTTTCCCGAACAGCTATCTTAAGTATAGCCAAATGATGAACTGTATGTTCCAAGCAATACGCTAACTCTCTCGTGGCAGAAGATGACAATACTCCCAAATCACTATCATTCTCAGTGGAGAACGAGGCTTTTAAAAATAAAGGTCTATCAAAATCAATGTTGTTCAACTCTAAAAGAATTCTGGAAATCGTATTTTGTGTAAATTCTGTATCTTCTTCTAATTGAAGTTTGCGTTCTCTTTTATCGTAACTAACTGTACCACATTTTGCTCCAATAATCAAACATTCATAAAACTCAAGAATATGTCTTATATGTTGGCCTATTGTCGCATTACTTATAATTGCTAATTGACGAGTATACTCCTCTTCAGTAAAATGATTGACCATTTCGTTTAGCATGCTAAGGTTTTCCCTATTAGCTTTCAATAATTCCATTATTTTACAGAGCTTTATTTTATATTCATTAACTGTCTGAATAATCTATTTTTATAGTCAATACTATAGTTTTTTGAATGTTAGACGATTGTCATATTGTATCCTTACAAAAAAGCATAAAGACGGTTGATTCCAATATCTCAATTTAACATTACAGGTCTCTTTAGAAAAGTTTATATTCGTGTAGTAAAAATGACCATGGCCTTTAATAAAATATAGGCGTTTACAAAAAAAACAAGAGTTGATCAATATTGAAATTTATTTTATATGAATATTATAGAATCATTATCTGATTTCTTAAAAAAAAGAGAAGAAACCTCTGTCAACAAAACTCCTGAAGGTTTTTGCCCAAATTGTTGGGGAAGACAGGAATACAGTGGAAAATTTTACACAGCTGTAAAAAATGAAGGAGTAGATATCAATAATATCGACAGTAAAAAAGGATGGGTTAAAGATTATGCAGATAAATATTTATTGAGCATACAATTAATGCATGACAATGATGATGAAGTAGCGTGTCCAAAATGTAAAATAACCTACCGGCCTACCTAAAGAAAGTTTAAAGATTTTGGGTGAATAAAAATAATTGATTTAATTTTTACTCCTTTTTTTAGACAATAAAAAGGAAGGTTTAACTCTGTTGGTTCTCTCTTTTTACACCTTTTCTACTTCCCTCATAAATTTCATATTTCACCAATCGGGATTCCAAATGACTGTTAAAGACTTTTATTTTTCGAGAGGGTCTAAGTCCAACATGTTTAAGTGCTGGCAAATTAGATGTAATGAACCATGCATCTGTTCCTGGGTAACTTTGTTTTAAAGTGTCCCCTATCGATTCATAAAAATCCTCCATTTCAATATTCAAACGCTCTCCATACGGTGGATTAAAAACCATGTGTAAATGATTCTCTGTAGGTTTTACTGTCTTAAAAAAGTTTTTTCTCTCTACTGTAATATATTCAGAAAGATTTGCGTTTTCAACATTTTCAATAGATTTTCTCACAGCTGATGGCGCCTTATCATAACCTATTATTTTATGATGAAACTCTCGGGTTCTATTTAAACTACTGTCCACTATTTTTTCATACAAATCCTCATCAAAGTCATCCCATTTTTCAAAAGCAAATCCTTTTCTGTTGATATTCACAGGAATGTTACAGGCTATCATTGCGGCCTCGGTCAAAAAAGTACCACTACCACACATGGGATCCATAAAATCACTTCTCCCATCCCAACCGCTCAATAATAAAAGTCCAGCAGCTAAAACCTCATTGATCGGGGCAATATTAGTGGATATTCTATACCCTCTTTGATGCAAAGATCTACCTGATGAATCTAAAGAAACATTACATTGGTCTTTCTGTATATGCAGATTTAAACGAATATCAGGGTTTTTAACATCCACATCTGGTCTACGCCCTTCTGTATCCCTAATCTTATCTACAATAGCGTCCTTTGTCTTTTGGGATACATACAGTGAATGGGTGAAATTTTCTGAATTTACAGTAGTGTCTATGGCAAAAGTAGTATCTGGCGTAATATATTCATCCCAATCAATGGCATAAATCTTTTTATACAGATCATTTTCATCTCTTACATGGAAAGAATGGATGGGTTTTATAATTTTAATGGCAGTCCGTAAACACAGGTTAGCCTTGTACATAAAACCTGTATCACCATCAAAAGAAACACTTCTCACACCTTCTTTAACGTTTCCTGCACCTAGGTTACGTAATTCCTTCGCTAAAATTTCTTCAAACCCAAATAGGGTTTTTGCAACCATTTTAAAATTATTTCCCATAATCAATTTTAAGAATACGCCAAAAATACATTAAATTTAACCCTTATGCATACCTTCTAAAAAACAACTAGAGGCTATTTCCAATTTTAAATTTATGATTTACATTTTACCCATATTGGCCGTATTACTCAGTTTTGCATTTGTAGTATTAACAAAGCCCAAGAGTAAAACAAAAGTTAAGTTACTACTGGCATTTAGTGGCTCCTTTTTACTGGCATTGACTATTTTTGAGCTTTTCCCTTCCATATATCAAGGTTCTAATACCAAGACAGTTGGGGTATTTATTATGTTGGGGATTTTACTCCAGATTTTTTTGGAATTTTTTTCAAAAGGGGCAGAACATGGACATGTACATCTTGATGGTGAAAACACCACTTTTCCTTGGCTACTTCTAATCAGTCTTTCTATCCACTCTTTTTTAGAAGGGTTTCCCATTGAAAAATATGACACTATTATTTATGGAATATTGGTTCATAAAATACCGATAGCTCTTATTTTAAGTGTTTTTTTAATCAACTCAAAAATAAAATTATCACAGGCTTTCCTCTTTATCCTATTATTCTCTTTAATGACGCCTTTAGGAAGTTATATGGCTTCCAGTCTTAATTTTTTATCCCAATATGAATCTCAAATAACAGGATTGGTAGTTGGGGTATTCTTGCATATATCTACAGTAATTTTATTTGAAAGCTCTGAAGGACACTCCTTTAATCTTAACAAGCTTATTGTCATTTCATTAGGCGTTGTTGTTGCTTATTTTTTATAACATTTTTCTTAATTATTTTAGATTGGACTTGCAACAAAAAAGTGGACATTTAGTTGAGGGTCATGCAGCTACTTTTTGATTAAACATTTCGATTTCAAATTCTTCTATAGTTTTATACCCCAAAGAGGAGTGTATTCTTATTTTTTCTCTGCACACAGGATATGAGCATTGGATTATTCCACATACAGAAGCTGTCATTGGCTTAATTGCTAAAAAGAATGATAGTTTCAACGTTACAGTTTCAAAAGACATCTCAATGTTTGAGAAAAAAAACTTAAAAAAATATGATGCAATAGTATTGAACAATAATTGCTCTATTGGCGATAAACGAAATTTATTTTGGGATGCTTTAAAAGAGAACAATGCCCTAAATGACAAACAAAGAGGGGAAAAAGCAAAATAATTAGAACAAAACCTACTAAATCATATAAAAAAAGGAGCTAGACTAATGGTACTTCACGGAGGGATTGTAATG
>CAYNLI010000171.1:0-4004 GCA_964398035.1 uncultured Flavobacteriaceae bacterium
AACCAGCCATTGTTTTTGCCAAGGAAACAATAATTAAGTCTGAACCCAACAACAGGAGTGAAGAAATTTTTAGGTTGCACCAAGGCACCAAAGTAAATATATTGGATGGACTAAATGATTGGAAAAAAATCAAGATTATAGATGGAAAAATAGGTTGGGTTCCATCAACCGACATTAAAATATTGAAAGATTTTTAGTGTCATTCCGCATTTACTAGCACTCCCAATTCTTAAGGTTAAAATAGAGATGAACTCAATAGATTTATTTCTCATTGAAAACAGTGCATAAAAAACATTATTTTTAGAAAAAAATAAACATGAGCCTAGATAAGGTGTTTAAAAATAATGAAAAGTGGATTAAAGAAAAACTGGATGTAAATCCTGCTTTTTTTGAAAATCTAGGCAAAGGACAAAGCCCAGAGTTACTTTATATAGGTTGTTCAGATAGTAGAGTTACTGCGGAAGATATTATGGGCCTAGAACCTGGTGAAGTCTTTGTGCATAGGAACATTGCCAATATGGTTGTTAGTAATGATTTAAATGTGATGACGGTTGTTAATTATGCTGTTAAATATTTAAAAGTAAAACATGTGGTGGTGTGTGGTCATTATGGTTGTGGTGGTGTAAAAGCTGCCATGCAATCCGAGGATATGGGCATTTTAAATCCATGGCTAAGAAATATCCGAGATGTGTACCGGATACATAAAAAAGAATTGAATAAAATTAAGGATGAGAATAAAAAATACAATCGGTTGGTAGAACTTAATGTTCAAGAACAATGTATTAACCTTATTAAAACAGCAGCAGTGCAAAAAGCCTATAGAGATAGAGGATTAAAAGTACACGGCTGGGTTTTTGATATCCATACTGGAAAATTAATCGATTTAAAGATTGATTTTGAAGGAATCCTGAAAAACATAATGGAAATCTACCGTTTGGAGTAAAGAAAAACTTTAAATTTGCCCTTCCATATTTTTTAACATGATAGACAAGATTAAGGAACATATAGCGATAGTTGAAGGTTTTCATAGTAAAAACAAAGAAACCATTGAAGCTTTCCGCATTAAATATTTAGGTAAAAAAGGATTGCTGAATGACTTTTTTGCTGAATTTAAAAATGTTCCCAATGAACAGAAGAAAGAGTTTGGGCAAACTATTAATCAGTTAAAAAATAGTGCTGCCAAAAAAATAAACTCCTTAAAAAATGCTTTAGAAAACAATACGGAGGAGAAAGGTATTTATGGAGACCTTACCCGTCCGGGAGAGCCTATTGAAATTGGCGCTAGACACCCTATTTCTATTGTAAAGAATCAGATTATTGATATTTTCTCTCGTATAGGTTTCAACGTATCTGAAGGACCCGAAATTGAAGATGACTGGCACAATTTTACGGCATTGAACTTGCCAGAATATCACCCTGCCAGAGATATGCAGGATACTTTCTTTATACAAACAGACCCAGATATTTTGTTGCGTACCCATACCTCATCTGTACAGGTGCGGTATATGGAAAACAACAAACCGCCCATACGTACCATTTCTCCAGGAAGGGTATATAGAAATGAGGCTATATCTGCACGTTCCCATTGCTTCTTTCATCAAGTAGAAGGATTGTATATTGATAAAGATGTTTCTTTTGCAGATTTAAAACAAACGCTACAATTCTTTACAACAGAACTTTTTGGAAAATCAAAAATCCGATTGAGACCTTCTTATTTCCCTTTTACAGAACCAAGTGCAGAAGTAGATGTGTATTGGGGGCTGGAAACAGAAACAGATTATAAAATGACCAAAGGAACAGGTTGGTTAGAGATTATGGGCTGTGGCATGGTAGACCCCAATGTATTGGAAAACTGTGGTATAGACTCCAATGAATATTCTGGATTTGCCTTTGGAATGGGTATTGACCGTATTGCTTTGTTATTACATCAAATTTCCGATATCCGTTTGTTGAGTGAAAATGATATTCGCTTTTTAGAGCAGTTTAAAAGTGCTTTATAATATTGTTCAGTGAAAAAAGATATACAAATTCCCATTGTAAAAGATGTTCATGTAGCCATTGTTCACGAGTGGGATACTGATATGCTCAACAAAAATTGGAGCGCTTACTTAATAAATAATAGAAATACCGCTATTGAAATGGCTATTGTAGTCTCTAAAGGTTATAATGAAACCCAAAAAACCGCTACTATGAGGCATGGTATAGGTGCTGTTGAAGCTAACTCTTTTAAAAAAATTGAACCGCTACAAGAAGAGATATTTGTACTGAACAATGAATTTTTTCTTACTTTTTTTGCAGATAACAAGCTCTACGAAAAGAAATTTATGTTTAAGAAAAATACTATTGATAAAAAAAACTTAACTCCAGTTCTTTTAATTGGTAAGGAGGGCATTTTAGCCCATTAAATTATTTTTTTCCAAGCTTTATAAGGGTGTTTACTTATTTGCGAATTGTAATATTTTACATCTCCCGTAACTTCTTCTCCCAACCATTGGGGTTTTTCAAAAAACTCGTCTTCAGAGTTTAATTCTACCTCAACAACAATTAACCCTTCATTATCACCTAAAAACTCATCCACTTCAAAAATATGCTTGCCAAAGGGAATTAAATATCTGGTTTTTTCTAAAATACCTTTTTCACATAGGTTTAATAATGCTTTAGCTTCATCAACATCAATTTCTTTTTCCCATTCAAAACGGCTTGTCCCAGCTTTATTGGATTTTCCTTTAATGGTCAAGTATCCTTTATTTCCATATATTCTCACTCTAACCGTACGTTCAGTGTGCGTGTTCAAAAATCCTTGGACAATGTGATTGCTGGATGTTGCTTCTGCCTTATAGGCATCGGTCATGACTAAAAATTTTCGTTCCACTTCAATCATATTCCCTTTTAAATTCTAATTTGTCCAAATAAACTACTCTGAGGCAATTAAACCTTTTTGGCTATCGCCCTGCGATTAAATATACCTTAATTTTGTTATATGTCCGCTGATTTTCCATTACAAAAGATCATCCATGTAGATATGGATGCCTTCTATGCTTCTGTTGAGCAATTAGATGACCCAAGCCTTGTAGGGAAACCTATTGCTGTAGGTGGTGGCTCAAAACGGGGAGTCGTCTCCGCCGCCAGTTATGAGGCAAGAAAATTTGGTGTTCGTAGCGCCATGAGCGGGTATTTGGCACAAAAGAATTGCCCTGAACTTATTTTTGTTAAACCAAGGTTTTCTAGATACAACGAGATTTCTAAAAAAATCAAGGCCATATTTTTTGACTATACTGATCTAGTCGAGCCACTTTCTTTGGATGAAGCTTATTTGGATGTTACGGTAAACAAAAAAGGAAATCCATCGGCTACCCTATTGGCCAAAGAAATTAGACAACGAATATATGATGAAATTGGTCTAAGGGCTTCTGCGGGAATCTCCATCAATAAATTTATAGCTAAGGTTGCCAGTGATATCAATAAACCCAACGGACAAAAAACAGTTAACCCAGAAGAGGTCATTCAATTTTTAGAAGAGTTGGAAATCCGAAAATTTCATGGTGTAGGTAAAGTCACTACTAAAAAGATGTACAAACTTGGTATTTTCACTGGAAAAGACCTTAAAACTAAGCCCATAGAGTTTTTAGAACAACATTTTGGCAAAAGTGGAAAGTATTATTACCATGTGGTAAGGGGTGTTCACAATAGTCCTGTAAAAACCAATCGTATTCAAAAATCCGTAGGTGCAGAACGTACTTTCTTTGAGAATCTGAGCAGCGAAATCTTTATGTTGGAACGATTGGAAAATATTGCTGCTGAACTAGAAAAAAGGCTTAAAAAATCAAAGATTGCTGGTAAAACCATCACGCTAAAAATTAAATACAGTGATTTTACTCTACAGACCAGAAGCAAGACATTGCCTTATTTTATAGCAGATAAAGAACTTATCATGGAAACAGCGAAAGAGCTTCTTTATCAAGAAAAAATGGAGAACTCGGTTCGTCTTTTAGGTATTTCTTTGG
>CAYNLI010000172.1:0-3896 GCA_964398035.1 uncultured Flavobacteriaceae bacterium
ATATACCGGCATTCCCGCCATTTTCCCTTTAATGTCCCAAAGTGCCTGATCCAAGCCACTAAGTGCATTATTGAGCACAGGGCCATTTCTCCAATAAGAACTTACATATGCAGTTTGCCAGATTTCTTCAATATTGGCAACATTTCTTCCTATACAAAAATCATTGAGATATTCATTGATTGCAGAAACTACCGTATGGGCCCTTTGTGTAAATGTGGCACAGCCTACTCCGTAAAGTCCAGCTTGATTGGTTTCTACTTTTACAATAACTAAATTGGTATTGTAAGGGGCAGTCAAGATTGCACGTACTTTGGTGATTTTAACTGGACCCACCCCCTTGGCATAGGCTGGGGTTTCATAAGTTGCCGCATGGGCTTTACTACTCCCAAAAAGGCCTAAAATTCCCGCGGTTGAGCCCAGACCAAGTGTTTTTAATGCATTCCTACGGTTTAATTGGTTTTCTACATTTTTCATACATAATTAATTAAATTAATATTCTATTAGAAAAGCTTATTGATAAATTTATTCCTTGTCTTATTTATATTTATGTGTACACTTTTGTCTAATTTATAGAGCCTATGATGTGCTCTTGGAAAATGTTTCAAAACAAAAACGCCACATATTAAACTCCTGTAATTTTTTATTTAACATTCCATTTTTTAAACATGATAAATCCAAACCAAGAGATATAACAGAAGCAAATTAGCGGCAACACAAAAGAAAAGTTCACTTCAGAAACTCCTACTATTTTAATGTCATCCACTCCATTGCCTCCTGCATCTATAATCATTCCTTGAAATTTTGGCATTAAAGCGCCACCCACAATGGCCATGACCAAGCCAGCGGCTCCTATTTTAGATTCTTCTTCACTCAATCCATCTAATGCAATGCCATAAATAGTCGGAAACATGAGTGACATACATAGAGAAATGCCCACTAAGCTATACAGTCCATAGATTCCTTCTATTGCGATTGTTCCTAAAGCGAAAACAATGGCCATGAGACTATAGAACATCAATAATTTTCCAGAATTTATGATTCGCAACAAATAGGTACCTATAACACGCCCTACCATAAACAAGATAAAAGCGACAAATTGATAATTGGCAGCAATATCACTGGACATACCAATGCCTTCTGCATATTGATAGATATAGGTCCAACACATGATTTGAGCCCCCACGTACATTACTTGAGCAAGAACCCCCAGCGTATATTTTTTATTCTTAAATAAACTATTAAAAGTGTTTCCAAGACTTGGTATTCCCCCTTCTTCTTTAGTTTGTGGCATTTTGCTAATTACTATCAAAATAAAAACAGCTAAAATGACCAATCCTAAAATAACATAGGGGTCACGTATTACAAGCAAGTCAGATGTTCTGATCAATGCTTTTTTTGCCTCAACCAAAGCACTATAATTTTCAATGTCGTCTGACTGTAATTTTTTCAACACAAATTGCTGTGCAACCAAAAGACCCAAAATCAATCCAACTGGATTAAAGGCTTGTGCCAGATTTAAGCGTTGGGTAGCTGTTTCAGGAGCACCCATTGCCAAAATGTATGGGTTGGCGGTGGTTTCTAAAAATGCAAGCCCAAAAGTTAGTATGTATAGTCCTAGGCAAAAAAACCAAAATTGTTCTGTAACAGCGGCTGGGTAAAAGAGCAAGGCTCCTGCTGCATATAAACCTAAGCCTATTAATATTCCTACTTTATATGAATATCTACGAACGAACAGGGCTGCGGGCAAAGCCATACAGAAATAACCTCCATAAAAGGCCATTTGTACCCAAGCTGCCTGAGAATTTGATAATTCCAACACCTTCTTAAAGGCTTGTACCATAGGATCCGTTACAGCATTGGCAAAACCCCATAAAGCAAAAAGACTGGTTATTAAAATAAAGGCAACAATGTTGGTCTTGTTTACAACTGGAATTTTCTTTTGGTTTCTCATTGTTTTTTGCTTCTAGTTATTAGGGAGGAGGTATGGGTTGTTATAAAAATTAATTAAGGCCTAAGGCAGAAGGTGGAGCTGATTTAGGAGTGCTTCCCCACAGTTTATTTGCTTTGTTTCCCATATAAAGCTCTAGTGTTCCTCCTTCTTTTATAGCATCATGAGTAAACCAAGGCTTGTCCCATTCTTTTCCATTAAGTAGTACGGATTGTATGTATTTGTTTTCCTCAGAATAATTATTAGCAATAATCTTAAATACTTTTCCTTTACCTAATTGGATTGTGGAACTTTTAAAGAAAGGACTCCCTATATTATAAGCAGGCATACCTGGAGTTACAGGATAAAAGCCAAGCTGTGAAAAAACAACAAAAGCAGACATACCTCCACCATCTTCATCACCAGGAACCCCCATTAAATCATTTCTAAACCATGTATTTATTAAGCCATGTATTCTTTTTTGGGTTTTCCATGGTTGCCCAGCATAGTTGTATAAATATGGAATATGCAAAGAGGGTTCGTTGGCCATAGAAAACTGTCCCACATTCCCTGTTTGGTCAGGTAGTTGATTGTAAAATTCATGTTTTGATTTGCCTAATGGTTGAGAGAACATGCTTTCTAGATTAGCAATAAAGTTATCTGGACCTTTCATTAGCTGAATTAAATCTGCTATGTTATGTTGCACATCCCACCTATAGGTCCACGCATTATTTTCCCCATAATAATTTCTTGCTCCTTGTCCACCAGAAAACACATAATCAAAAGGTGCAATAAAGTTTCCATTCTTATCTTTAGGATGAAAAAAACCAGTCTTTGAATTAAAGAGCTTTCTATAATTAAAAGATTGTTTAAAAAAGTATTCGTACTCTTTATCTTTTCCCAATTCTTGGGCTATTTGTGACAAACACCATTGGTCATAAGCCGTACCTAAAGTAACTGCTACTGGTTGCCGTTTTTCAAAACCATTGACCTCTGGAATAGTTTCTTTTTCGTTATTGCCCAATGCTGGGATGTATCCATGTTCTTTATAAAATGTATCTAACCAACCAGCAGGTTTTCCGGACCATGGCGCCAATGTTTTATCAGAAATTGCACCTTTAGAAGCTTCAAAGGCCAAGCCTAAATCAAAATTCCGTAAGCCTTTACGATACGCATCTATTACAGAAGCTACACCATGATTGGAATTCATTCGTCGACTATCTCCGGTAATTTCAGGAAATGTAGGCATCCAAAAATTATCCATTTGGTCAGCCATCAAAATAAAAGAGTTTAAAATATCTTCTTCTTTAGGGCCGTCTATCAACACCCTAAGAGGATGATGTGCTCTATAGGAATCCCAAATCCAATCATCTGTATAAAATGGACGGTCATTGTCCTCATGTATTTCCCCATCAAAGGCGCTATAATAACGCCCATCTTCTGAAATGCATATTGGACGTTCATAACAGCGATATAAAGAGGTGTAAAAAACGGTTTGATTATTTTCTGTGCCTCCAGTTATTTTAATTTTCTCTAAAGCGTTGTTCCAAATGTCTTTTGCAATAGTTTGAATTTCTGTTACAGATTTACCAAAAACTTCTCTCTTCATGTTAGCCTTGGCCTGCTGTTCATCAATAAAAGAAACGCCATAGTTTAGAATAGATTTTTTTGTTCCCTTAGCATATTTTAGTACTAAACAGGCATTTTTCCCTGTTGCTTTCTTTCCATCTTTTAGTACTCCATTTTCAATGGTTGATATACTTTCAGGCATATCACTAGGAACTAAATAAAGATACACCTTAGTGTTGTTTTCAATGATTTGATATCCAGATATGGCTTCACCATCCCATGTAAGTGCTCCTCTTTTAGAATTTAAAATAACAAAGGTCTCTTCTTCTTTTTCATATTCAATTTCATACAATGCAGATTGATGTGATAATCCGTATTTTACTTGTATCTGTTGCTCATC
>CAYNLI010000173.1:0-3878 GCA_964398035.1 uncultured Flavobacteriaceae bacterium
AACAAAACCTACTAAAAACAAGACTGTTTATCGCAAACAAATAGACTTTATTATTTTAAATTCCTAATTTTTTAAGATGCTTTTGCCCTGGCCGCATTATCAATTTGGTTTGATGCATTGATTTTATTGCCTATTGTCTTTAACAAATCATCATCGTTGATAAAGCTGTCCCATTCTTCATCCTTTAATAAATAGAACTTATCCCCTTGTTCTACAACAATCCCACTTTTTACTTTATAAATTTTCATTTGTTGGTTTTTACTCCCACATTGTGGGTTTAATACCCCAACGCTTATGTCGAAATAAAAAAATGTATTCTTCTTAATACCTCATGGCCTTTCCCCGAGGTAGTTTACTGTTTTAATGAAAGTATTTGCTGTGTTATTTAAACATTGTATTAACTAATACAGCTCTTTTATTGTGAAAGCGCCTCCATTAAAAGTAAGGTTATCCCCTATAGATTTGCCTAACAATAACTTCCCTATTGGAGTTCCTGCAGAAATACAATAGATATCTTTAAACTGTCCTGCAGAAATACCTAAAAAATAGTTCTCTTTAGTGGTATAGACCAAGCTGCCCAAGCCAACACAATTAATACTTCCATTAATCTGAACCTGAAACAATGCCTGTTTTATTTTTTCGGCTTCAGCCAATTGCTGTCCTAATTTTTCGCGCTCCAATTGTATCATGGCACGACCTGTTTCATGCTTATCACCTGCGCTACTTTTGGTTTCTGAGGTCAATGCTTCTTGTGTAGCTTCTATATTGGTTTTTATTCTGAAAACTCTACTGTTTATGAACTCTTCACAATGTTGGTACAATGCTTCTTTCAAAATTTTATATTCCATTTGTTCCTTAACCTAGCTTCCGTAAAGCAATCCACTGTTTTATCATTTCTCTAGATTCTTGGGCAGGGTATCCTAGAACAGTTTGCCCAGCCGGTACATCTTTCATAACTCCTGATCCAGCACCAACTATTGCTCCTGAATGTATGGTTGTATGGTCTTTAATGGATGCACTACCTCCAATTATAACACCGTCTCCCAAGGTAACAGAACCTGCAAGACCACTATGACCTGCCATAATACAAGAACGCCCCATAATACAATTGTGTGCAATCTGTACAAAATTGTCAATTTTACAACCGTCCCCAACTATGGTAGAACTAAACTTACCGCGATCTACGCAGGAATTTGCTCCAATTTCAACAGCATTTCCTATAATGACATTTCCTATCTGTGGTATTTTAACCAATCCTCTACCGTCATCACTTGGGCGATATCCAAAACCATCTGCGCCAATACTTACATTAGTATGAAAAATACAATGGCTTCCTATTTCACAACGCTCACGGATTACTGTGCCAGACCATACTATTGTACTATCTCCAATTTTAGTTTCATCAAAAATGGTAACATTGGGATATAGAATAACACCCTTCCCTAATACAACATCTTTCCCTACATAACAACCTGCGCCAATTTTACACTCTTCACCTAGAGTGACGGATTCATGGATAATAGCGGTTGGATGAATATCCATATCAAATTGAGGTGGCCCTGGATCAAATGCCTCCAATATTTTTGCCATAGCCAAATCCGCATTTTTTACTTTAATCAATGCTCTGTTTTCACCCGGCTCTACATCTAATTTTTCACTAACGATTGCGGCACATGCCTTAGATGTTTTCCAAAGACGTACATACTTTGTGCTTCCTATTAAAGTAATATGATTATTGGTGGCCTTTCCTAATTCCTCTGGCCCATTTATTTGTTGGGTGGTGCCCCCAACCAATTCTCCTTTTAGGATGTCATTGATTTCTTTAATTGTTAACGATTTCATTTAATTGGTTTAATTTTTTATTAGAATGAATTCTATTCCGTGAAACTACAAAAAACATGAATGCTATGTTGTGATTTAATTCCTATACTAATTCTGACAATTCTTCCCCTATATAACTACCTATAGCTATGCCCATTCCGCCCAAACGAACTCCACAGTACACATTGTTGGAAAGCTGTTTTACAACAGGCTTTTTGACCTTGCCCACACCCATAATACCACTCCAGCTATAATCTATTTCAAAAGAAGTCTTGGGTAAAATAATTTCCTTTAACATTTTCTTTAGCTTGGTCTGGACAAGTTGCGTTTCTCCGAAAACTGTAGTTTCTTCGGTTTTAAAATCTAGGTTTCTTCCTCCTCCAAAAAGAATCCTATTGTCAATGTTCCTAAAATAATAGTAGCCTTCATCTAAATGAAAAGTGCCTTTAATATGAAGGTTTTTAATGGGTTTGGTGATCAATACCTGCGCTCTTGCAGGTTTCACCTCCTCATTGAACAATTGGGTCGCAAAACCATTTGTTGCAATCAATAACTTATTGGTTTTAAAATTAAACTGGTTTGTTTTTACCAAAACATGGTCACTGTTCTCCACAAATTCTTTTACGGTAATCGAGTTGAGAATTTTTATATCATTCTTTAAAACCTTAGTAAGCAAGGTAGACATCATTTTTCCTGTATCAATTTGGGATTCAAAACCATTGGTAATGTATTGCTCTTTTACTTTCTGAAATTCAAATGTGTTGGAACGCTTTTCAAAAGCTTTTTCTTTGAATATGGGCAACATCAAGGCATTGACCTCATCAAGCCTTTCCAAGCAGTTTTCATACAGTTTTTCATCATAATACATGAACAGTTCATGACCACCATGATTTTGAAAACCGATTTGCTTGTCCCCTAAATTTTGTCGTAACAATTGTATGCCGTCCCATCTTTTTTTGACCAACGCCACAACTTCATTTCCTGTATGGTCGTTAAGGTCGGCCACTATTTCAGAAATACTTCCAAAACAGGCAAAACCAGCGTTTTTAGTACTTGCGCCCTGTGGAAGAATTCCCTTTTCCAATACTAATATTTTAGCTTTTGGATGTTTGTTTTTAAGTGATAATGCACAGTTTAGACCCACAATACCACTGCCAACAATAGTGAAGTCTATGTTGGACAACCATGATTTATATTCCCAGTAGCTTAAGGTCATTTTCAATACCAATTTAAGCATAAAATATGTTGGGGTAAAAATCTACTCTTTTATATTTTTCTTAAATGCTACTTATTTGGGTTGAATCAGTTTTCAAAATGATAAAGGTCAGCCAATTGATATACCAAAAATCCGATAATAGTCTCATCGGTCTCACCGCCTTTATACTTTTTATATACGGTGTTTACATTTTCTTTTTTGAAGAACTCTAAGTCTCCCGTTCTGTTTTCACTAAAAATATTCCACCCTTTAAGTCCTTCCAACATTTCCTTATGTGCCCTATAACGTTTGTTCACTAGAGTCAGTTTCTTTTTAAAATCTGGGTTGTTTTTATTGGTAGCTTCTTTCTTTTCTAAATTTAACCGATTATATTCTTCTTTAAGATGGTCATCGGCCTTTTGAGCTTCAATAATTATCTTGAAATAAGACCTTGAAACCAGAGAATTGTATTTTTCATTAAAAGTGGCATCAGTGTTCATGATAGTTTTGTAATCCATGTTCAAAATCTGAACATCAGAAACGACTATATACGTTTCATCATCCAATGATGCCAATGCGTTATTAGAGTCTAAAGCATCATTCCAAGCTTGAGATGTGATTATTTTTTTCCACTCTTCACGATACTTCTTATTAAAATCTGTTTTTGATGTGGTGCACCCTACAATTGAAACAACAAAAGCCAAAATCAAACACCAGCTAATTCCTTTATGTAGTTTTCCCCATTGAATCATATAATCACCTTTTTTAATAGCAGTAACATTCCATTCCTTCAAAATGAAAAAGATGAAAAATTTCTATTTAAGCTTTGCAGGAAATTCAAAAATAAATTTAGGGGAAACAT
>CAYNLI010000174.1:0-3857 GCA_964398035.1 uncultured Flavobacteriaceae bacterium
CAACTACTTTAAAAAAATGTATCTGGACTGCATGGAAGATTTTTATAATGACACCAAAGGCATGAATCCAGAACCTAATATAGCAGAATCAAGAGTACTGTTTAATCAGTGCATTTTGGAGTGTCACCGGTTTTTTTCAGCAGACCTTTTAAAGCAAGCCCGTAACAAAAAAATCATCCATTATGTCAGCAACTAAAGCCCGCCAGTATACCCAGCAAGAAATAAAGGACCTAGAACTCATAGACCCAATAATAGTAAAAAGCAACCCTAATAACAATAATATGAAAACAGCAGCACCCGTGGCAAAGCCGATCACAGAAATGTCACAAGATGAAATTGAAGAATATTTAAACAAAAAAAAGGCTGATGGTCGCAGTAGAGCAGCCAAAGATAAAAAGGCTTATGAAGAAGAAAAGCACTATGTGGTAAAAACACTTTTTGATTTAGCCAATGAAGCTTCAAAATTTATGACAGATGTTAAAAAAACCTGTGGCATAGAAATGGAAAAACAAGCCACGGCATTAGAAAACTATGGCAAATTTCCCGTAAAAAGCAAAGGTGGTTTTAGTATAGACAATGCAGCCAAGACCATAAGGGTGACCCGTACAAGGGATACCATGCCACATTGGGATGAACGTAGTGAAAAAGGTGCGGAACTCATTAAAGCTGTATTAGGGGATTCCCTAAAGAAAAAAGACAAAGACGGCTATGAAATGCTAATGGAACTATTAACAAAAAATGATGCTGGCCAATTAGAGTATTCAAGAGTCATGATATTGTTGCAGAATGAAGACCGCTTTTCAGATGCACGTTGGCATGAGGGCATTAAGCTGTTGAAAGAAAGTTACAGCATACACATGAAAGGCTATGGTTATAGGTTTAAGTTCAAAAACGCAGAAGGCAAATGGAAAAATATGGATATGAACTTTAGCAGCTTGTAATTATGGCAAATTTTCAATTAGAAGAAGTGGTGCAAAAATCTGCCACTATAGAGCCTAAAGACCTATTGTTAAGTCTGGAACAGATTATAGAAGATGTCCATTATAGATTAAATAAAGCCAGAAGCCCAAAGGCAAAAAGGCAAGAAAAAAAGATGCTGGCATTTTATTCCAGCATTTACACAGCTTTAAAAGAACATTAACAAATGAACAGGGGAAGCAATAAGCATATAGAGAATAATCCCGCCTACATGAAAGCACAGGCACGGGAAGCCTTAAAGGCTGCCAAAATGTTGGAAGCCCAGCAACTGGCAGCAGGTGGCAACTATGTACATATTGGCATACGTTCCCGTGTGCTAAAAAAAATTTAATGAGGATAGGAATAGGAAACAGTCTCGGATTTCTTCGGGCAAAAAGATATTTTTTAAAACCCGGGTTTAATCCTACAGCTATTATTAATAGATAGTGAAATTAATGAACAGGGCATAAACAAGTGTATTCCTAGGAAACTATTTTATCACTTAAAAAATATAAAGAATGACACCGGGAAAGACTGGATTTTTATTAACTAAAAAAGAACATTATGGAACAACAAAATTTAATGAACATTGGCTTTTTTATCATACTAATTATCAACACCGTGGTATTGTTCAGCGTTATATACATAAAGCAAAACAGGATAAGTATAAACACTGCATCACTGGTATTTAAACTATATAAAATTATCCCCGTTGTAGTCTTTATTGCTATTGTACTGGCCGTGATAATGATGGTCGTGGCTACCATACAAAACCCAAGCATTTGGGATGCACTTAACTAATAATCAAAATTTATAAGTATGAAATCCACAAAACAACAAAGGTCATACATATACAAACTGGCATCCTACAATGAAGATTTAAAAGAAGAACTGGTACAATGGGCAACAGATGACAACAGTAAAATAAGTACCCACGACCTAACTTTTGAACAAGCCAACACCATCATTAAAAAAATGGGTGGCCATCCATTAAGAATTGACAGCAGCAATTGGGGAAGGTTTGATAAATCCAATCCCCAGCACAAAAAAATATTGAGCCTTTGCCAACAATACGGATGGCAAAAAACAAACTCCAAAACAGGCTATACAATAGCAGATGTAGACCGCTTGGGCAGTTGGTTGCAGAAAGATGTAAAATGTCCTGTAAAGAAGCCCCTAAAGGATATGGACATGGCAGAATGTACCACCATAATTAATGCACTGACCATAATGGTGCGTAAAAAATATAAGTAACATGCAAGAAATATTAGAAAAATCATGGCTAGTAATTGCTTTCACATTGGCCTGCCCATTCATAATACTTGGCTTGGTATTAATCATATTACACAGTTATTGGTTGGACAAAAAACAAACAAACTACCACCATGATCAAGTATAACACAACCCCTTGGTACATAAGACAGCTACAGCAGGCCTGTAAAGAAACAGGCCATTTCACCATTATAAAAAAAGTGGTGGTAAGCGTAGTGACCTGTGAAACCACGGTAGAATATTGCGCCTATTGTGAAGAAGTGTTTAACAGGCAAACCGATTGTTAAAAATGAAGTTAAAAACTAAAATTCTGGAATATAAAAAACTACAAATCCTGTACTTGGATTATTTTTTTGATGCAAAGTTATCATTAACATTTAGTGAACAGACAAAATTGTGCAAAGAAGTATCACGGCTACAAGCCCATATAGACCGCATTGGGAATATGCCCTATAAAGACACTAAAAAAGAGGTGTTGGAATATACCATAAAAATATCTTCAAAATTTCCCATCACCAGAAACTATAAATCAAAAAAAGTACCATACATCTTTAGCACATGGAACCCATTAAAATAGCTTTCACATTAGATAAATTACTGGCAGTAAACCACACCTTTAAATATTGCTCATTAGAGCATTGCCCTGACAGGAAAATAAAGGCAACCAGAAGCATATTGGTACAGGTGTCCGCCAAGTTGTTAAAAAAATACATTGATAAGACCACCACCACATCATCATTTAAAATCACTTTAAAGTACCATGAAGCGGATGTGTTGGAAAGTTACTTAAGAATGTTCATAGGCACGGATATGGTCACCAAATATATGTCCACACTTATAAATATAGTAGCAGATGATATTAATCAAAAATTAGCGTAAAATGGTTGGTAATATGGAACAATACACCACTTATACCGTTAAAGCAAAGTCCAGACCAGATGTATGGGTCTTTAAATACCATTTAAACGGGGTATTAAAGTCCTTTGAAGTACTGGATGGTATTTTGGAAAACAAGCAAATAGACTGGTTTTTTAAAAAAGGAAATTTCCCGTATCTGGAAGCCAGAATAAAAACATGGACATCTAAACCATTGAGCCTTCATTTTGATGTGTTGGTGGGGTTTCCGCTAATCACCTTTCAAGCCTTTTGGGATTTATATGCCTTAAAGAGAAAAATCACCCGTTCCAAAGCACTATGGGCAAAACTCAATGATGCCACCAAAATAAAAGCGTTGGAAGGCATTAGAAGGTATGACAACTATTTACGGTTAAAAAACGGACAGGCCAAAGCCAACCCGGACACTTATTTATATCAAAAATTCTGGTTAGATGAATATTAATAACAATCATAAAAAACAATGAAAAAATACAATATCACCTTATCAAAAGTATTCTTACAAGGACATCCCCGGTATGGGCATCCCACGGATTTTAAAAAATCTTTTTTAGACGGCTCAAAAATCCACACCATCCGTGTTAATTATGATTATTGGGCAAATGTACTGGATGAAGTCATTGCAGGCCGTGGCGTGTTACAAATAAAGGAATGGACAGGTACACCGTATGCTTCTCCACAAGAGCTAATAGGAGTACTTGATGCCAGCAGTGGATTGGGGTATCAAGAAATTG
>CAYNLI010000175.1:0-3785 GCA_964398035.1 uncultured Flavobacteriaceae bacterium
TTTTTTTTACTAAAACGGGCTACACCTACTTCATCATTAGAGGCAGTATAAACGGCTTCGACAACTGAAGTCACATTTGTATCCCTAAATCCCTTGCTTTCGTAAATATTGAAAATAGGAGCTTTGAGCGTTCAAAGAAAAGGTGATTGCAAATAAAAGAAGAAATACCAATCGTTTTGTAGTTGAGTAATAATAGTTCATAACCATGATGTTTTTTTTTGCCGAAAAATATTTTTGGATAGAGACATTGATTGATAAAATTATGAAAAGAAAAATATTGACTTCTGTTTAGTGTTCAAAGCCATGAAGTTATAACAACTTTTTATAGCTTAAAAACTAATAAAGCTTTTAATGCTTTGTCCACAGAAGTAATCTGTTCAAACACCAATAACAATCGCAAACCATTACGGGTCTGTTTTTCTTTCATTTTGCAGATTGTAGCGTTCTTATGAACAAACTGTAGCACATGAGTGAATAATTTACTTTGGTAAAAGGGAGATTGCTGGTCTGCAATAAAATAGCCAATTAATTTTCCTTTTTTCATGACCACTTTTTCTAGACCAATGCTATTGGCTATCCATTTTATACGGACGGAATTCAACAAATCTTCAACTTGGGTAGGAAGTTCCCCAAAACGGTCTATAAGTTCTTTTTCATACTTTAATAAACCTTCTTCATCCTTCACTTGGTTCAATTGCGTGTACAGGTTCAACCGTTCAGTAATGTTGTTGATATAGTCATCGGGGAACAATAGTTCAAAATCAGAATCTATTTGGGTTTCTTTTACAAAGACTTTTTCATGGTGTCCTTCTACTTCGTCATACAATTCTTTAAACTCATTTTCTTTGAGCTCTTCAATAGCTTCCGCTAATATTTTTTGATAGGTATCAAACCCAATTTCATTGATGAATCCACTTTGTTCACCACCCAATATGTCACCGGCACCCCTTATTTCCAAATCTTTCATGGCAATTTTAAAACCACTTCCCAGCTCCGTAAATTGCTCCAAAGCTTGTATGCGTTTTCTGGCGTCATTGCTCATCATATCATATGGCGGAGTAATAAAATAACAAAAGGCCTTTTTGTTGCTACGGCCCACACGGCCACGCATTTGGTGAAGGTCGCTCAGCCCAAAATTATTGGCATTATTGATGAAAATTGTGTTGGCATTGGTCACATCCAAACCGCTTTCTACAATGGTGGTAGAAACCAAAACATCAAACTCTCCGTTCATAAAAGAAAGCATAAGGGACTCCAATTTTTTACCCTCCATCTGCCCATGGCCAATTCCTATTTTGGCATCTGGGACCAAGCGCTGTATCATACCTGCAACTTCTTTGATGTTCTCTATCCTATTATGAATAAAAAAGATTTGTCCTCCACGCTGAATTTCATAGGAAATGGCATCTCTGATAATTTCTTCGCTAAAACGGATTACGTGGCTCTCAATAGGATACCTGTTTGGAGGGGCAGTATTGATGATCGATAAATCCCGGGCGGCCATTAAACTAAACTGCAAGGTCCTTGGAATGGGTGTGGCAGTCAATGTTAAAACATCCACGTTTTCTTTGATGGATTTAAGCTTGTCCTTTACTGCAACGCCAAATTTTTGTTCCTCATCAACGATTAAAAGTCCTAGGTCTTTGAATTTTACATTTTTACTGACCAATTGGTGTGTTCCAATAATGATGTCCACTTTTCCGGCTTCAAGATTTTCCAAAGTTTCCCTTTTCTCTTTTGCGGTTCTAAATCGGTTTACATAATCAACCGTTACAGGGAACTCTTTTAGCCTTTCTTTAAAAGTTCTATTGTGCTGAAAGGCCAAAATAGTAGTGGGCACTAAAACGGCAACTTGTTTGCCATTGTCCACAGCTTTAAAGGCTGCTCGGATTGCCACTTCCGTTTTTCCAAAGCCAACATCACCACAAATGAGACGATCCATAGGGCGTTCACTCTCCATGTCTTTTTTAATGTCTTCCGTAGCGGTACTTTGGTCTGGTGTGTCCTCATAGATAAAGGAGGCTTCCAGCTCATGCTGCAAATAGCTGTCCGGCGCATATTGAAAACCTTTCTCCAGCCTTCTTTTTGCATAGACTTTAATAAGGTTAAAGGCAATGTGCTTAACCCTGGACTTCGTTTTTTGCTTTAGTTTTTTCCAAGCAGCAGAACCTAATTTATATATTTTGGGCGGTGCGCCATCCTTGCCGTTGAACTTGGAAATTTTGTGAAGGGAATGGATGCTCACATACAGAATATCCCGTTCCCCATACATCAATTTTATGGCCTCCTGTTTTTTGCCTTCCACATCTATTTTTTGGAGTCCACCAAATTTTCCTATTCCATGGTCTATATGGGTCACATAATCCCCAATTTCCAACTTGGTGAGTTCCTTTAATGTAATGGCCTGCTTTTTTGCGTAACCGTTCTTAAGTTGAAATTTATGGTATCTCTCAAAAATTTGATGGTCCGTATAGCAGACTACTTTTAAGTCATGGTCAATAAATCCTTGGTAGATAGGAAAAACGAGTGTTTTGTAGTGTACTTGTTTTGTAATATCGTCAAAAATATCATGAAAACGTTTTGCCTGCAGTTCAGAGGAACAGAAAAGATAATTGGTATACCCTTCTTTGTGGTTCTCATTTAGATTTTCAATCAATAAATCGAATTTTTTATTGAAAGAGGGTTGAGGTTTGGTGTTGAATGTTACGTTGTGCGAAGTAGAAATGTCTTTGTTTGAACCGCCAAAATGAATCAACCTATATTCTTGGAACTGACTTTTTAAAAAGGATGAGTTTACAAAAAGTTCTGCCGGTGTTTGGTGCTTAAGCTCTGAGGATAGTTTTGTAAAGGCTTCTTCGGCCTTTTCAAAAAGTGAATCTATTCTACCAGATAACAGTTCTATATTTTTACAAAAAACTACAGTTTTGGGAGATATATATTTAAGAAAACTTTCTCGGGTTTCACTCAAAAACTTGTTCTCCACATTGGGAATAATGGTGATTTTAGTAACCTGATTGGTGGATAGTTGTGTCTCTACATCAAAGGTTCTAATGCTCTCTACATCATCCCCGAAAAACTCAATTCGGTATGGTTCATCATGTGAAAAGGAAAAAACATCCACAATACCACCACGGACTGAGAATTCTCCTGGCTCCGTAACAAAGTCCACCCTTTTAAATTGATACTCGAACAACACTTCATTAAAAAAATCAAGAGAAAGCGTATCCTCAAGTTTAATTTTCAATGTGTTTTTATCCAGTTCTTTTCGGGTCACCACTTTTTCAAACAGCGCATCTGGATAGGTGACAATAATGGCTGGTTTTTTTCTGGAATTTATTCTATTCAGTACCTCTGCCCTTAAAAGTACATTGGCATTGTCTGTTTCCTCAATTTGGTAAGGTCTTCTATAGCTTCCAGGATAGAAAAGCACATCCTTTTCACCCACCAATTGTTCAAGGTCGTTAAGAATATAGGCAGCTTCTTCTTTATCATTTAAAATGATTAGAAAAGGAGTATCGGCTTTTTTAAAAGCTTCAGAAATTATAAAGGAAAGGGAGGAGCCAGTAACACCTTTTAAATTGATGTTCTGTTGGTTATTGGCAATAGCAATCCCTAGTTTTTGCAATTGCAAAGACTGTGCAAACAATTTTGAAATAGGGGATTTCACCAATCCTAAAAATTTTGTGCAAATATAGGGACTATTACATTCTCATAAAACAGGGAGCTAGAGTTTAAAAACAAGCTAAAAAAGCATCAAAATCTGCTTTGGTGTTATATAAATTTGA
>CAYNLI010000176.1:0-3784 GCA_964398035.1 uncultured Flavobacteriaceae bacterium
AAGAGCACGCGAGTTTGTAGAAAGAATGCAATTCAATGATGAAAAATTAACCGAAGATGAGTTAGGTGAATTATTGGGCAAGATTATTAAAAAAGAAAAAACAGATATTTTAATAGAAAAGCGTTCTATAAGAGTGTTCCAGCCAAATTTAAAATGGATTTTTAAATATGCGGCCATCTTTTTTATTGTTTTTGCTACTGCTTTTTCTATTTATTATTTTAATTCACCATTCAATACAGATGCAAATACTTTAGTTGCAGAAATTGTTGAATGGGAGATTGTTTCAAATCCTAGGGGGAAAAGATCCAAGATAACATTGCCAGATGGAACAGTAGTTGATTTAAACTACGAAAGCACACTAAAATACCCTAAAAAATTTAACCAAAAAATTAGACAAGTTGAGTTAAAAGGTGAAGCATTTTTCGATGTATACCATATGGATGACAACCCTTTTATCGTTAAAACAGGAGTTTTGGAAACGGAAGTGTTTGGGACATCATTTAATATTAATTCATTTGACCGAAATAACAGGTTGGATGTGTCATTGGTAACTGGAAAGGTAAAAATCAAAAATACTTTTGAAGAAGATGCCCAAGGAGTCAGTAGTGTTCTACTGGCACCAGGAGAACAGTTGAGCTATAATAAGATTTCCCATGAAATGGTGAAAAATGTATTTAATATTGAAAATACTATTGCTTGGAAAGATGGCTCTATGATCTTTGAAGATATTGGATTTAAAGAGTTTATCTCCAGATTGGAAAGGTGGTACGGTGTAAACTTTCAGATTTATGGAAATCCTCCTAAGAATTGGAGATTTAATGGGCGTTATCAAAATGAAAAAATAGAAAATATCTTAATCGGGATAAAGTTCGTATACCAATTAGATTATAATATACAGGATAAAAACATCATCATAAAATTTAAATAATATGGAAAAAAAATAGCGGCTGACAACATATGGTTGACAACCGCAAAAATTAAAACCAAATTTATGAATCTATGATTTGACGGTCCAGATTCACTTTAGTATTAATGAATAACTATATCAAAATTATGAAAAAAAAGTTACAATTTCGCCATTTAAAAGAATGGAAGAAACTATTACTATTTTTAACACTTGTATTTTTTTCAAGTGCTATTTTTAGCCAAGAGGAATTTATTGTATTGAACGACGTGGATTTATCACAGCCACAGCATCTTTATGATAATGATAAATTAGACGTTAATCTCCAAAATGCAGGAATAGAAGAACTTTTAGAAGAATTAGAAAATAATTCTAAATATAGATTTGTATATGATAAATCTATTCTTAGTTATAAAAAGAGTTTTACAATAAAAGAGAAACAGATTTTCTTGAAGGATTTGCTTCGTAAAATTTCTCGCCAATCAAATTTAAGGTTCAAACAAGTCAATGACAATGTTAATGTTAGACTGACCAAATCTATTTCCCAAATTCAAATTATTCAAGAAGAATCTGCTGATGTCACAATAACAGGTACAGTTGTTGGGGAAGAC
This sequence comes from uncultured Flavobacteriaceae bacterium, assembly GCA_964398035.1. Taxonomy (GTDB): domain Bacteria; phylum Bacteroidota; class Bacteroidia; order Flavobacteriales; family Flavobacteriaceae; genus Saonia. The sequence goes on from CAYNLI010000176.1 coordinate 1,516, forward strand.
GGTATACCCTTATTAGGAGTGTCAGTTGTAGCACAGGGTACAAGTATAGGTGCTGTAACTGATTTTGATGGAAATTACTCGTTGAGTGTTCCCGAAGGATCTACGCTGGTTTTTTCTTTTATAGGTATGCAAACGAAAATAGTAGAAATTGGAAGCAGTACTACTATAGATATCGTATTAGAAGAGAACGTCTCATCACTTGATGAAGTGGTTGTTATAGGATATGGTACTCAAAAGAGAAGTGATATTACAGGTGCAATAGGTGTTGTAGGGGCTGAAGAATTCGAAAATGAGCCTATAGTTCAAATAGGGCAGGCACTTCAAGGAAAAGTTGCCGGGCTCCAAGTTTCACAGAATTCTGGTGCACCTGGCTCAGGTCTTTTGATTAGGGTTAGGGGAACCGGTACAGTTAACAATGCAGAACCTTTGTACGTTGTTGATGGAAACCCAAATGTAGACCCAATTGATTTGATACCAGACCAAATAGAAAGTATTCAGGTTTTAAAAAGTGCAAGTGCAGCTGCTATTTATGGTGCACAGGGAGCTAATGGAGTTATTTTGATTACGACAAAACAAGGTAGAAGAGGGGACTCTAAATTGAACATTAATTTTTCCCAAGGTTATCAAGAAATCCAAAGGCATGTCCCAATGACAAATGCAATGCAATACGCAACCTTGTATAATGAAGGACTGGTAAATGCAGGAGGAAGTCCTATTTATTCTGATCCCTCAGCTTTGGGAGTAGGAACAGATTGGCAGAAAGCCGTTTTTCAAGTAGCACCAATGACCAATGTAACTGTCTCTGCCAGCGGAGGAAGTGAAACTAGTAGGTACTATTTTTCTGCAGGATATATGAATCAGGAAGGAATTCTAAAAGGTTCTTCCTTTGATCGGTTCAATTTGCGAATAAACTCTTCTCATGATATTTCTCCAACGATAACTGTGGGACAAAATATGTCCGCAAGCTTATCAAATTACGAAAATATTTCAGAATTTAGTTTTGGTTCTATTTTGGGAAGCACATTGACGGCCAACCCAGAGGTTCCCGTAAAATTTCCAGATGGTTCATGGGGATTTTCACCTACATCATTAAATTCTACCAATCCAGCTGCAAATATTCATTTTACAAATAATGATACCAAAAGATCAGTGGTCAACGGGAATGTTTACACAAACATTACTTTACTTAAAGATTTTGTATTTAGGTCGCAATTTAATTTTAACATAGGGTATTCAGAAAATGTGATTTTTAATCCTGAGCGTTATATTTCTCCTAGAAGTTTCAATGAAGTTGCTACGTTGACTGAGAATTCAAACCGCTTTTCTGAAAATAGTTGGGCAAATACATTGACGTATACGAAAATTATTGGTGAGCACAATATTGATGCCTTGGCCGGATTTACAACTCAAGAATCACAGACAAAATATGTTCAAGCTTATGGTGCCGGGTTGCCAGCCAATGCTACTGACAATGAAAACCTGCGATATTTAGACCTGAGCACACAATCAAATAGAGTTGCGGGCAATGCGGGATCTTATGGTATTTTATCATATCTCGGTAGGGTGAACTATAGTTATGCTGGAAAATATTTTTCTACAGTAAATTTTCGTGCGGATGGTTCTTCAAGATTTGGAGAAAATAATAAATGGGGGTATTTCCCTTCTTTTTCTTTAGGATGGAAAATGTCCGAGGAAGGATTTTTGTTGGAAAATGAGTGGATAAATAATTTAATGATAAGAGGAGGTTGGGGTTCATTAGGGAATCAAAGTTCTTTGCCAAATTATGCATTTGCCAATCTTGTTACTCCGAATATTAATTCTGTTATTGGTAACCCACAAGAAGTTTTAAGAGGTCAGGCTCCAATTGGTCTTGGAAATCCTGATTTAAAATGGGAATCTACAAGAGAAACAAACTTAGGTTTAGATTTTACTGGTTTTGAAGGAAAAGTTACAGCCTCTTTTGATTGGTATAAGAAACAAACTACCGATATGCTTTTGCAGGTACCCCTTGCCGGATATTCTGGAATTCAAAGTTTCCCTTATGTAAATGGGGGCGAAATAATGAACAAGGGATATGAAATTATGTTAGGGTATAAAAATACTACGCCAGGTGGTTTATCGTATAGTTTATCAGGAAATATAGCACACAATAAAAATGAGGTAGTTGATTTGAGTAATGCAGGTTCTTCACTGTTCCAACGTATTTCTTTTATTGGTCTAATCAATGTTACCCAAGAGGGTAGTCCGATAGCCTCTTTCTGGGGATGGG
>CAYNLI010000177.1:0-3722 GCA_964398035.1 uncultured Flavobacteriaceae bacterium
TTTACTTTCTTACCTTCTTTCTCGTTCAGCATCTTCATAATTTCCTGTAACTTATACTTGTGAATTCTTTTCCCATTAACTGCCAATATTAAATCACCTTCTTTTAGACCGGCTTCTTCTGCTGGGCTGCCTGCACGTATGGAAGAAACTATAATTTCTGGAACCAAACTTAATCTTGTCCTGTTCTCCATTAATATTTGCACGTTACCAAAAGTTTCATCTTCATCATTATATACAACACCTCTAGCATCTGCTATGCTTTCGGCTATATACCGGACTCCATCATGCTGTAATTCTATACCGGCCAAATTATAATGAAATGGTTCTCTAAAATTACTGTTCTTCCTAAGGGTAACTTTGTCCCTAGAATAATCAAACACTATATTAAATCTCTTTAAAACTTCTCCGCCTACACTTCCGTTCCGATTGCCCAAATTCTTTATATTCCCAAAAGATTCCATATTTGGAAATGCAGCTTTGGCATCATTTAGTGTAAAACCTCCAATATCAAAACTGTTTACTTTAGTTCGTTTCCCAAAAATATTACCACTTAATCCTCTTCCCAAAAAATCTTCATAATTATTCTTAGGAACGTCTAATCCTTTTTCTTGGTCTTCAAAAAGCCACACTGCATCACTACTCCCTGTATCTACTAAAAGACGAACAGGTACATTTTTGGATTTGTTCAACATTATTTTTCCTTCTACATATGCCTTGTTTTTCTTAATGATCAAAGACAAAGTCTTACTTTTTTTATTTTCTTTATGCTTATAAAATTGAGGGGCATGAAATTTAATAATCTTTTTAATATAATTTATTTCAACAACAAAATCCCTAAATAGGTCATAACCTATAATTCCGTGTACAGGAACTCCTAATGAAGGAGACAAATTAAGAGCCTTATCTAAAACAACAAATAGTTGTTGGTTTTTATTACTGGCTTTCCCTATTCTAAATCGATTTTGTTTGGATTTTAATGCTTTAATAGGCTCACCACCTCCCAAACCTCTAATAGTTACTTCAGAAACATTGTTTATCTGAACAGAATCTTGATCTGATATATTAAAAAGTATTGGTTTATTAACCCCTGAATCTAATATGAATGAAAGTTTTGCACCATTTACATCAATAGGCATAATAATCAGATTATTGATTAGCTCAAAGTGCACTTTCTGCACTTTTTCGCCTTGGGGCAAACTAAAGTTCTGTGCCCAACCAAAAAATGGAAGGCATACCAATAAAAATGTATAATATTTAGTTCTTAAATACAAATAGTTCATTTTTAACAGATTGACCTTCTTAAATATACGATTTTTATACCAAAAAACTGTTAACTATTGTTAATCAATCTTGTTCAAATAAAATCATCTACCTTTTTTTTATCCATAATGATTTCTCATTTTTGTGTAAAATAATTACACATGCCTTCCATTTCCAAGAAAGGGCATCTTATGCCCGAGTCTCCAATCAGAAAATTGGTTCCTTATGCTGAAAAAGCAAAAAAAAGGGGAACTAAGGTCTTACACTTAAATATAGGACAACCAGACATCAAAACTCCTAAAGTTGCATTAGAGGCAGTAAAAAATAATGCTATTGACATACTCGCCTATGCCCAGTCTGAAGGCTCTGAGACTTATAGAGAAAAATTAGCCGATTATTATGCTAAACATCATATTGATGTTGTCCCCAAAAATATTTTAGTAACCACAGGTGGTTCCGAGGCACTTTCGTTTGTTTTGGGTAGCATTGCCGATGTTAACGATGAAATTATTGTACCAGAACCATTTTATGCCAATTATAATGGTTTTGCCATAGCATCTGGCGTTAATATAGTTCCTATAAAATCTCGAATAGAAAATAATTTTGCCCTTCCGCCGATAGAAGAGTTTGAAAAACTGATATCATCTAATACCAAGGCCATTCTTATCTGTAACCCAGGAAATCCTACGGGGTATTTATACAGCAAGGAAGAAATTAAAAAATTAGCTGCCATTGTAAAAAAACACAATATTTTTCTGATAGCTGATGAAGTATACCGCGAATTTGTTTACGACGGAAAACAGCACTATTCTATTCTACAAGAAACTGGATTGGAAGAGCATGCCATTATCATTGATTCAGTTTCTAAAAGATATAGTATGTGTGGTGCTAGAATTGGGTGTTTAGTTTCAAGAAATAAAGAAGTGATACAAACTGCGTTAAAATTTGCCCAAGCACGTTTATCTCCACCAACCTATGCATTATTGGCAAGTGAAGCTGCTTTGGGCACACCACAGAGCTATTTTGATGAGGTAAAAGAAGAATATGTAAGCAGAAGAGACTTACTCATTTCTGAGCTGGAAAAAATTAAAGGGTTAAAAGTTGCCAAACCAAGTGGAGCTTTTTATTGTATAGCGGAACTACCTGTTAAAAACGCTGATGATTTTGCCAAATGGTTGTTAGAAGATTTTAAACTAAATGGTGAAACCATTATGGTTGCTCCTGCAGCGGGATTCTATTCCACTGATGGATTGGGAGAAAATCAGATAAGAATTGCCTACGTATTGGAAAAAGAAAGTTTAAAAAGAGCTGTACGTATTCTAAAAGAAGCTTTGATAACTTATAATGGGCAATGAACATACAGCGTAATATATCCCTAAAAAAGTACAACACTTTTGGTATAAATGCCAAAGCAAGGTATTTCAGTGAAATAAATACTGTTGATGAATTAAGGCAAGCACTTCAATTAGAAGATTATCCTGATAAATTCATTATTAGTGGAGGTAGTAATATGTTGATTACAAAAGATTTAAATTCTTTAGTGCTTCACATCAATATTAAAGGAAAACAACTTTTTGAAGAAAATGACAGTCATGTAATTTTAAATATAATGGCTGGTGAAAATTGGCACGATATAGTATTATGGAGCTTAGAGAATAACTATGGAGGATTGGAGAATTTATCATTGATTCCCGGAAATACGGGGACAGCTCCTATTCAAAACATAGGTGCTTATGGTGTAGAATTAAAGGATGTATTTGATAGTTGTGAAGCTATAGATGTTGAAACATTGAAGGTGAAGAAATTCACAAAAAAAGACTGTCAGTTTGGTTACAGAAATTCATTTTTTAAAAATGAAGGAAAAGACAAGTATATCATTACTTCTGTAAATTTAAAGTTGACAAAAAAGAACCACCAGCTAAATACATCTTACGGAGCCATTAAAGCAGAACTGCAAAAAAACAACATAAACACCCCATCTATAAAAGATATTTCCAATGCCGTTGTAGCTATCAGAGAAAGTAAATTGCCAGACCCCAATAAATTGGGAAACAGTGGAAGTTTCTTTAAAAACCCTGTATTGAGCTGCATAGAGTTTACTTCTTTTTCAGAACAAAACCCCAAAGCCCCTTTTTATAAAATCTCTGAAAACGAATATAAAGTGCCAGCAGGTTGGCTTATTGAGCAATGCGGATTTAAAGGAAAAAAATATGGAGATGCCGGCGTTCATGAAAAACAAGCATTGGTTTTGGTGAATTATGGAAAGGCAACAGGGCAAGAAATCTTGAATTTATCACAGACCATACGCAAAAGCGTATTTCAAAAATTTGGTATTGATATTACTCCAGAAGTAAATATTATAAAATAACCCCCAAAATAAATTTTGAGGGTTATACCAAACCAAACTAACCAAAAACAAAGTGGGCAATAACCAATTACTCACTTATTTTATTAAATATTTT
>CAYNLI010000178.1:0-3720 GCA_964398035.1 uncultured Flavobacteriaceae bacterium
TTACAAAAATCACTGTATAAATAGTGGACACTTTTTGTCAAATTATTTTACAATTATGAGCGTTTTATTTTAAAGATAAATTGTAATTATTTGATTATTAACATCTTGATTGTATGGCATGGAATTGGGTTTAAAGTTTACATCCAAAGGATGTAAACTGGGTTAAGTAGCTGTTGATATCCAAAAAACAATAATGAAAACTACTCATCATGATTAAAAACAATTTAAAAATTGCGTGGAGAAGCCTTAAAAAGCAACCTTTTTTTACTTTCCTAAACACATTTGGGCTAGCCATTGGTATGGCGGGTGCACTACTTATTTCATTGTACATCTATGATGAGTTTTGTTATGACAAAATGTTTGCAGATACAGATTGTATTCATAGGTTAAATGTGGATGTAAAATTTGGCGGCAAAGCAATGGAATTGGCAGTACTCACAGCACCTATGGCAGAAGCGGTGCAGAGTGATATTCCGATGGTAGAGCTAACCACACGTTTTAGAACACAAGGGGGAGTACTTATTAAAAAAAGTGGAACGGAACTTAATGTAAAAGAACAACAAAGTACCTATGTCGATGACACCTTTTTTGAAATGTTCGGTTTGGAATTAATCGAAGGTGATATAAAAACGGCTTTAAAAGACCCGAATACACTATTGCTGACCAAAACAGCCGCAGAAAAACATTTTGGAATTAGTAATGCTATGGGGCAAAGTATGGTATTAAACAATAATGAAGTGTATACAGTTACTGGAATATTGGAAGATTTTCCTCAGAATTCTTTTTTAAGAGACCATTCCGTTTTTATGGCAATGAAAGGTTATGAAGATGCATGGGTGGCCAACTGGGGGAGCACCAATTTTCAAACCTATGTTAAACTAATACCTGATGCCAATATTGAAGATTTTCAGGCTCCTTTGCAGGCTATTGTAGAAAGCCATGTAATTCCTGGTGTACAAAAGATTTTCCCTGGAATAACATTAGAACAGTTCATAGCCGCTGGCAATTATATGAACTTTAGTACAATTGCTTTGACCGATATTCACCTTTCTGAGAATAGAAATGGAGAAATAAGCCCTAATAATAGTATTCAGAATGTATATATCCTTTCTTTTATTGCCTTGTTTTTAATTGTTTTGGCATCGGTTAATTTCATGAATTTGTCCACAGCAGGGTCATTGAAAAGAGCCAAAGAAGTAGGGATTAGGAAAACCCTTGGGTCCAATAAGGCAGGACTTATAGGGCAATTTCTGACCGAGTCTGGATTAATCGCTTTTTTATCACTTGTACTAGCTATTATCATTGCAGCTATTGCCTTGCCTTTTTATAATGACCTTTCGGGGAAAGAGTTGTCAATACCATATTTAAATCCATTTTTTTGGTTAACTCTGGTTGCCTCTACAATCTTATTAGGTTTGTTGTCGGGCAGTTATCCTGCTTTTTTTATGTCGAGTTTTATTCCTGTAAAAGTATTGAAAGGTAGTGGAGGAGGAAGTATAGGTGGTGGTAAAATTAGAAACTCTTTGGTGGTTTTTCAGTTTGCTATTTCAGTATTCCTTATAGTGAGCACCTTAGTGGTGTACCAGCAGCTGCAGTTTATTCAAAATAAAGATTTGGGCTTTTCTAAAGAGCAAGTATTAATTGTAAATGATGTATATAGTGTTGGAGAGCAGATGGAATCCTTTAAGCAACAAGTGCAACAATTGGGAGGTGTGCAAGGCACAACATTAAGTAGTTATTATCCCACGCCATCTTCTCGAAGTAACAGTTCTTTTTTTGAAGAAGGAATCACGGATCAAGAGAAAGCAATACAAATGCAGACATGGGGTGTTGACCATGATTATGTTTCCACCATTGGTCTGGAAATTATTGCAGGTAGAGATTTTGACCGTCAATTTAGTACCGACTCTGCAGCCATGATTATTAATGAAACGGCATTGGCAGTTATAGGAAAATCTGCCAATGAGGTGCTAGGTATGCGGTTCTCATCGGATTTAGGGACAGAAAATCCTGAAATGAGTACAGTAATAGGAGTCGTTAAAAATTTCCATTTCTCATCACTTAAAGATGATATTGGGGCATTGAGTCTTTCCATAAGCGATTTTGCGGGCTCAATGGCCGTAAAATTAAATGCAGGAGACTTCAATAATTCCATAGCACAGATTGAAGGGGTTTGGAATAAAGTAGCTCCAGGCCAGCCTTTTAATTACTATTTCATGGATGAATCTTTTAATAACACCTACCAAGCGGAACAACGCTTAGGTACCATTTTTATCATATTTACGGTGTTGTCTATTCTTATTGCATGTCTAGGACTGTTTGGTCTGGCAGCTTTTAATGCAGAAAAAAGAACCAAAGAAATAGGTATTCGTAAAGTTTTAGGCGCCAGTGTACCCCAAATAACATATCGGCTTTCTGTGGATTTTCTTAAGCTGGTGGGCATTGCCATATTGGTAGCCTTGCCAATAGGTTGGTTTGTTATGAACAAATGGTTGGAAGATTTCTCGTACCGAATAGAAATTCCGTGGTGGGTGTATGCCTTAGCAGCATTTTTAGCTGTGGCAATTTCCATACTAACGGTAAGCTACCAAAGTATAAAAGCGGCGATTGTGAACCCTATAAAGAGTTTGAGAACAGAATAAAACAATGAACAGTTAACAATAAATACTAATTATCATCAATCATGATAAAAAACAATCTAAAAATCGCTTGGAGAAGTCTTAAAAACCAACCCTTTTTCACTTTCTTAAACACATTTGGTCTTGCCATTGGTATGGCGGGGGTACTTCTTATTTCATTATATATCTATGATGAATTCAGCTACGATAAGATGTTTAAAGACTCTAATCAAATTTTCCGTGTGAATGCCGACGTAAAGTTCGGAGGCGAGCCGCGTGAGTTTGCAGAAGTTGCTTCACCAATGGCCGCAGCAATGGAAGATGATATTCCACAAATAGAACTTATAACCCGTTTTCGGAATAGGTATAGTATGCTTATTCGAAAAAGTGATGCCGAACTCAATGTAAAGGAATCGAACGCCACATTTGTTGATGACACCTTTCTTGAAATGTTCAATTTTAGTTTATTGTATGGTGACGCTAAAACGGCACTAACAGAACCTAATACCTTGATTTTAACCAAAACAGCAGCAGAAAAACATTTTGGACTTACAGAAGCGGTTGGGCAAACCTTAATCTTGAACAATTCAAGTTCTTACCGTGTAACAGGGGTTATTGAAGATATGCCCCAAAATTCTTTTTTGAGAGAGCATCATATCTTCATGTCAATGACTAGTTGGGAAGAAGCCTCTAATAATGAATGGGGAAACCATGCTTACCCAACTTTTATTAAATTAATACCTTCTGCAAATAGTAAGGACATACAACCAGCATTAGACTTAATGTTTGGTAAATATGTGATACCCTATGCCCAAGATGTTTTTCCAGGTATTACCGAAGAACAATTTTTGGCTGCGGGTAATTACATTAGGTATAGTACAATTCCTTTAACAGATATTCATTTGCATTCAAATAAAGACCTTGAGTTTAGTGCTAATGGCGATATTCAAAATGTTTATATTTTATCTTTTATAGCCTTGTTCCTTATTATTTTGGCATCCGTTAATTTCATGAACTTATCGACTGCTAGTTCTTTAAAAAGAGCCAAAGAAGTAGGTATTCGTAAAACGTTAGGTTCTAATAAAGCAGGCCTCATTCGTCA
>CAYNLI010000179.1:0-3692 GCA_964398035.1 uncultured Flavobacteriaceae bacterium
AGGAAACGTTGCAAAAAACAAGTCTTGGAGTTTTACAGGAAGGAAATAAAGTAAACTTAGAACGCGCCATGATATTGGGCACTCGTTTGGACGGACACATCGTTCAAGGCCATGTAGACCAAACAGCAAGTTGTTCTGCTGTTGAAGAAAAAGATGGAAGCTGGTTTTTTTCTTTTGAATATAATGCCTCACAAAACAATATGACCATAGAAAAAGGCTCTATTACCATTGACGGCACAAGTTTAACCGTAGTAGATTCTGGTGTCAACTCCTTTAGCGTGGCCATTATTCCTTATACATACGAAAACACTTGTTTTAACAACTATAAAATTGGAACGGTTGTAAATTTAGAATTTGATGTGATTGGGAAATATGTGGCTAGATTGATGAATATAAAAAAGTAACACATCAGCTTGTGAAATAATCCTTTTCCCAAAAGGATTATTGTTAATTTCAATAGCGCACTCTTTTAGCTCCACTACACCTTAATAAAAATCTTCTTTTTATACATCACATACGCCATCAGTAAATAAAAAGCTACCACACTAAGTGCATATAGTAGAGAAGATGTTTTTATAGCCATAAAATCGTGTACATAAACCGTGTTGAACAACCACCCATGTAAAGAGGTGTCACCTACTTTTATCATACCCATGATTTTAGAAATAAAACTGGACAAGAAGTACAACGTAATGGCGTTTGCCCCTACTTTTTTAAAGATGCTTCCAAACTGTATGTCCTTTACATCGGTCAAGAAATATATTAATGCCAATACTATATTGGCCCATCCTGCCGTAACCAATACAAAACTACTGCTCCACAAAGCTTTATTTATTGGGAAGACCATGTCCCATATATGGCCCACTACAAGAAGAGCTATACCAAGACCAACTAACAAAACCTCTTTCTTTTGCCTTTTAGAGACCAATATCAACCCTGTAAAAATTCCTAATAGAGAAGTGGCAATGGAGGGCAACGTGCTCAACAAGCCTTCTGGGTCATAATCTGCTTTATAATTATGTGTTCCAAAAATCATAACATCCAAATAATTCGCAAAGTTATTTGGAGCTCTTTCCAAGGTGGATTCCACTCCTCCGACCGGAATCAAAGTCATCATCGCCCAATAACCCAGCAAAATTGTAACACAAATACCTATTAATACCTTCCAGTTAATATTAATGAACAATATAGCGGCAAAGAAAAACACTATCCCTATGCGTTGCAAAACTCCTGGAAAACGGATATCGGCAAAATCCTTAAAAAATGGAAAACTCAAGGTAAAAGCTCCTAGGAACAATCCCAACCCTACCAATTTCAACGCTCGGATGGTTATCTTTTTATACGTACCACTATTTGTTTTTTTGTTTTTGTAGGCAAAAACAATGGATGTACCCACAATAAAGAGAAAGAACGGAAACACCAAATCCGTTGGTGTGTAGCCATGCCAACTGGCATGTAAAAAAGGGGCGTATACATTGGACCAATTTCCAGGTGTGTTTACCAAAATCATCAGGGCAATAGTTAGTCCTCTAAAAATATCTACTGCAATAATTCTGTCTTTCATAATTGTATTTTTACAAGATATTTTTTTTCATTTTATTCCAAACTTTGATGAGTAATGCCCCAGAAATTACGGCAGACCCCGTTAAAATTAATGCTAAAGTAGTTTCACCATAAATCCAATAACCTGTTGCAAACATGCAAGAATAAATAAGTACTACACCTAAAAGCATGGCAGTTATACCAGATGGGACACTCCATTTCTCGTTTGGATTGACAATGTCTATGTCATCTGCTTTAGCCTCATTAACTACTTTTGCCCATCCTGGACCCCCAGGCTGAATTTTTTTGTAAAAACTATATAATACCTCTTTAGATTCTGGTTGTGTTACGAATGTTGCCGTAATCCAAATAATTGATATTATTACTACAACAAACGGAATTTCATACCAATCAGGGAATAATCCCGTTTCAGAATCAAAAAAATATGGTCCAACAGGAGTTGCTTTCAATGTAAGAGACATTATTATAGAGGCGAACATTGCAGTGATTTCTGTCCAAGCATTAATCCGCCACCAAAACCAGCGTAAAATAAAAATTAACCCTGTTCCTGCTCCAAAAAGAACTAACATATCAAAAATTTGCATTGCATTTTGCATTACCAATGCAAGTAATGCACTAAAAATCATCAAAACAACTGTTGAAATTCTACCTACAGCAACCAATCTTTTTTCTGTAGCATTTGGGTTAATCTGTTGCTTATAAAAATCGTAAACAATATAAGAAGACCCCCAATTTAATTGAGTAGAAATGGTGCTCATATAAGCAGCCATTAATGAAGCTAATACAACACCTAAAAGACCACTAGGCAGCTTAGTCAGCATAGCAGAATAAGCTAAGTCATGTCCCAATTTATCCGCTGGGACATTAGGAAATGCTTCGGAAATACTAGCAATGTCAGGGTAAACAACCAATGATGCCAAAGCCACAAGAATCCATGGCCACGGACGTAATGCGTAATGCATAATGTTATAAAAAAAGGTTGATCCAATTGCGTGATTTTCATCTTTCGCAGCCAACATTCGTTGTGCAATATAGCCACCACCACCTGGCTCAGAACCTGGATACCAGGAACTCCACCACTGTACAGCCAAAGGTATTACCAAAAGAGTTATAAATAATTTTTTATCACTAAAGTCCGGTAAAATATTTAATTTATCCTTGACATTTTCATTCTCTAGCAGCGCTTGTATACCTCCAACTTCAGGAATGTTAACTAAATAGTAAGCGGCACCTATTGCGCCCGCCATAGCAACGAAAAATAATAAAAAATCAGTGTAAACAACCCCTTTAAACCCTCCTAATGCACTAAAAGTCACTGTAATTAGCCCTGCGCCAATAACTGTTTGCCAAGGCTCAAGGCCTAGCATAATGCCTCCTATTTTTATAGCAGCCAATGTAACAGAGGCCATGGTAAGAACATTGAGAAATACTCCCAGATAAATAGCTCTAAATTTTCTCAAGAAACTAGCAGCCTTGCCACCATAGCGAAGTTCATAGAACTCAAGGTCGGTATTAACATTTGATTTACGCCAGAGTTTAGCATACACAAATACCGTTAAAAGTCCTGTGAGCAAAAAAGCCCACCATACCCAGTTGCCAGAAACGCCGTTGGTTCTTACAATATCCGTTACTAAATTTGGTGTATCTGTAGAAAAAGTGGTTGCTACCATAGAAAGGCCTAGCAGCCACCAAGGCATCGTTCTTCCAGACAAGAAAAATTCAGTGCTATTTTTACCTGACTTTTTCGAAACATAAATTCCAATTGAAAGTACAATGGTAAAAAAAATAATAATAAATGAGTAATCGAGGGTACTTAATTCCATATTTTAGTTTTGGTGGTCGCTAAAGATATTATTTTTTAGGATACTTTTGCTTTCTGACACCAAAATCTTATTTATGATTCTTGCCACAGTCCCTGAAATTTCAACCACCTCTTGGGTGCTGGCCTTTATTGCTGCCTTTATAATAGGTGTTTCCAAAGCTGGTCTTAAAGGAATTGCTATTATCATAGTTACCCTTATGACCTTCGCCTTTGGTGCAAAAGAATCCACGGGTCTAATAGTCCCTATGTTGATTGTTGGTGATATTTTCGCCGTTTTTTATTACAACAGACATACACAATGGAAGCA
>CAYNLI010000180.1:0-3688 GCA_964398035.1 uncultured Flavobacteriaceae bacterium
GAAACAACTCTGGTACGCCATTTTATCAAATATCCCAAGATTGTAAAGAGGCAGCAGCACATTTTAATTACCTATGTCTCGGCATAAGAAAAGATGCAAATACAAGCGTTTTATTTACTACTGCAAAAACTCTTGGTGTTTCTTATATAGAAAGGGAGCACTTCAATATGCATTACCTTTCTAGCATTGCCAAAGAAATACGTGATTTTATAACCAGTGTGGATTATATCTATGTCACCATAGATTTAGATGGGTTTTCATCTGCCTCTGGTGTCAGTGCAGCTTCACCTATGGGTTTTGCGCCTGACATTGTACTGGAAAGCCTAGAACTCATCATCGATTCCAAAAAAATGATAAGCTTGGATATTGCTGAAATGAATCCTTCTTACGATCTAGACAATCAGACTGCAAAATTGGCTGCTTCATTGGTGCATTTTGTAATGCACAAACTATAATCTGCCATCTTCTTTAACAAAAAAAGCCTTCCATTATGGAAAGCCTTTCATTGGTTAGACATACAATTACATTGTAATCTATAACCTTTGTCCCAATACAAAATTGGAACACAACACAACACTGCAAATATAGGAAAGGTTTTTAACTTGAATACGTGATTTTCAAAATTAAAGCGCATCCAAAATTATATTTATTTCTTTAGATATAATATCCTGAACGCAGGAAGTTACCATTTCTGTTAATTCAGGAATTTTGTTTAAATCTTCTTCCCATATTTTTTTGTTGGATAGTATATGGATAATCATTTCTGATAACTTCCAATCGTTAGAATCATATTTTTTCCAAGCATCAGAAAAGAAATTTAAAATTTCTGGAGCATCATTTACATCTATTTTTCGTCCTTTATACTCCCCTTTATAAAAACAAATTAAAGCAGATAGCGCAAATACAATTCTCTTTGGTAGTTGACCTTCAGCAGCAGTGTATTCCTTTAATGTGGGCAACAAACGGGTCACAAATTTAGACGTGCCGTTTAAAGAAATACTCAATAGTTTATGTTTAAGGGTTGGGTTTCTATAACGGTCTAGAACATTGGTAACAAAGGTGTGTTTTACCTCATCAGGAAAAGGCAATGTTTTTACAACTTCTTTAAGCAAAAGGTTTTCAATATAATTGCAAACACTTTGGTCATTCATGACATCACTCACCAATTGCAAGCCATTTAAATACCCCACAGGAACCATGGCGGTATGTGCGCCATTCAATATTTTGACTTTCATTTCACGGTAAGGCTGCAAATCATCAACAAATTGGACATTTAAACCTGTGTTCTTAAAAGGAAGTTCTTGCTTTACTTCTTCTGGCCCTTCAATAACCCAGTTATGATAATGTTCTCCTGCCACAAGCATAGCATCTATATACCCTAGGGCTTTATGGATTTCATCTGCTCGTTCTTTTGGATAACCTGATACAATCCGATCCACCAACGTATTGCAAAAATAATTATCCGTAAGTATCCAGTTAACAAAATCAGCTTCAAGGTTCCATAATTCTATGTATTTCAGAATTGTTTCTTTTAAAATGGTTCCGTTATTCTCAATCAATTCACATGGCAAAAAAACACATCCTTTAGAAGGTTTTCCTTTAAAATATTGATATCTATGATAAAGCCATATGGTCAGCTTTGCAGGAAACTCTTTAGGAGGATTATCGTTAAATTTATCATCTTTATTAAATTGGATTCCAGCTTCAGTGGTGTTGGACACAATAAACCTAATGGTCTCATTTTTTGCCAAATCCAAATAGGGTTCCCATTCCTGATAAGGGTTCACTATTTTCTGAACACAGCTGATTAATTTATTTTCTGAAATAGGCTTTCCATCCACTACCCCGTCCAAAACAACAGTAAAAAGTCCATCTTGATCTCTCAACAAATTATAATTCCCTCTTTCAGTTGGTTTTATGATAGCAACACCTCCATTAAAATTGGTCTCTTCATTTAAAATCTCAATCATCCAATCCACAAATGCCCTGAGGAAATTTCCGCCACCAAATTGCATTACCTTAATAGGTAGGTTAGAGCTCTTCTTAATTAAATTTCTATTTAAAATTTGCATGCTATATTTTAAAGTGAAACCCCTCGTCTCCATGGAATAAAATCAGTCTGACCATTTGTAACAGCCTTTGCTGAAATTTCTCCGCTGGCAACACCAATGATATACTCCAACATTTTTGTGCCCATAGAAGCTATGGAGTCTTCACCTGTAATTACGGTTCCAGCATCTATATCCATGATATCGGTCATTTTCTCATATAAGACTGTATTGGTCGCTATTTTTATAACTGGGGCAATTGGGTTTCCTGTGGGGGTTCCCAATCCTGTTGTAAAAGCAATAATGTTGCACCCAGAACCCGCCAACCCTGTAGTACTTTCCACATCATTTCCTGGGGTACAAAGCAAGTTTAATCCAGATTTTGTGATTTTTTCAGCATAATCCAACACTTCAGTAATTGGTGAGGTTCCCCCTTTTTTTGCTGCTCCTGCCGATTTCATGGCATCAGTAATGAGTCCGTCTTTAATATTTCCTGGAGAAGGATTATTTTCAAAACCAGAACCAACGGCTATTGCCGCATTGGAATAAGATTTCATTATATAGGCAAACTTCTTTGCATCTTCATTAGTGTTGCATCTATTAATCAGTTCTTGCTCCACTCCGTTAAGCTCAGGGAATTCAGACAAAACCGCTGTTCCTCCCATAGCCACCAACAAATCTGATGCATACCCCAAAGCCGGATTGGCAGAAATTCCTGAAAACCCATCCGAGCCTCCACATTCCAAGCCCAATACCAATTTACTCAATGGTGCTGGTCTACGCTCTATTTTGTTCGCTTCCGTTAACCCAATAAATGTCTTTTTAACTGCTTCCTCAATTAATTTTCTTTCGCTTTTAAGTTTTTGTTGCTCTAAATAATAAATTGGTTTAGAGAAATTTGGGTCTTTTGCTTTAATGGCCTTGTCCAAAAGTTCAATCTGTGCATTTTGGCAACCCAAGCTCAATACGGTTACTCCGGCTACGTTAGGATTAGTAATATATCCCGCCAATAAATTGCACAAAGTTTCAGAATCCTGCCTTGTTTCCCCACAACCCCTATCATGCTTTAAAAATTGTATTCCGTCCACATTGGGAAACACTCTATTTTGTGTCACTTCCTCTTTTGTAGTGATTATTGGTGTGTTATATAATTCTTCAGAAGAAGCTCCATTCTTATAACCACTTATCAATTTAGATACTTCAACTGAAAAATCTTTGTTTGTATCATATCCCAAAGCATCGGACAAAGCATTTTCCAACACATCTACATTCTTGTTTTCACAAAAAACCAAGGGAATTACCAACCAATAATTTGCAGTCCCTACACTACCATCAGCTCTATGGTAACCGTTAAACGTACTGTTCTTAAATTTTGACACATCGGGCTTTGTCCAAGAATATGCAGTAGATGATTCTTGGTATTCTGATGTGGCATGTTTTACATTTTGGGTGGTAATTGCACAACCTTTGAGAATAGGCATTAATGCCTTCCCTATTAACACGCCGTACATAATAATTTCATCACCTACCCCAAAATCTATTAAAGCAAATTTGTGCTTTCCTATAATGGTTTCTTTTAAAACAATTTCCTCATCATTAATAATAGTGTGGTAACCCTTGTCCATTTCAGTAAGTGCAAC
>CAYNLI010000181.1:0-3475 GCA_964398035.1 uncultured Flavobacteriaceae bacterium
TATTCTATCTCGTAATTAGAAAATATTGTTGGTATAAAATACTGGAATTAAAAAACCCATAACTATTATAGTTATGGGTTTTTTAATTTATTACTTAAGTGAAATTACTACTTCACTTCTTCAAAGTCTACATCTTCTACATCATCACTTTCTTTAGCGTCTTCTGTTGAAGCAGTATCATCCTCTGGAGCTGCACCATTTTGTTGCGCATCTGCCTGTGCTTTGTACATTTCTTCAGAAGCTACTTTCCATGCTTCATTGATTTTCTCCAAAGCTGGGGAAATTACTGCCAAGTCTTTGCTTTCATATGCCTTCTTCAACTCTTCCAAAGCATCTTCGATTGGCTTTTTCTTGTCGTCTGACAATTTTTCGCCAAATTCTTTCAATTGCTTTTCAGTTTGGAAAATCATTCCGTCAGCTTCGTTCAACTTATCAGCTGTCTCTTTTGCATTCTTATCAGCTTCTGCATTTGCTTCAGCTTCTGCTTTCATTTTCTTGATTTCCTCATCGGTCAATCCAGAGGAAGCTTCAATTCTAATATCCTGTGTTTTATTGGTCGCTTTATCCGTTGCAGAAACTTTGATGATACCATTGGCATCAATATCAAAAGTCACTTCAATCTGTGGCGTCCCTCTTTGTGCTGGTGGAATACTATCCAAATGAAAACGTCCAATAGTCTTGTTATCAGGTGCCATAGGTCTTTCTCCCTGTAGCACATGAATTTCAACAGAAGGCTGATTATCTGCCGCAGTTGAGAACACTTGTGATTTCTTTGTTGGAATCGTGGTATTGGCATCAATCAATTTGGTCATGACACCTCCCATAGTTTCTATACCCAATGATAAAGGTGTAACATCCAATAACAGTACATCTTTTACATCTCCTGTCAATACACCACCTTGTATGGCAGCACCAACGGCAACCACTTCATCTGGGTTTACTCCTTTGGATGGTTTTTTACCGAAGAATTTTTCAACTGCTTCCTGTACAGCAGGTATTCTTGTAGAACCACCTACCAAGATAATCTCATCAATATCGCTTTTAGATAATCCTGCTGCTTTTAATGCTGTTTGGCAAGGCTCTATTGTTCTTTTTACCAAATCAGCAATCAATTGCTCAAACTTAGCTCTGGTCAACGTACGTACCAAGTGCTTAGGTCCAGAAGCCGTTGCTGTTACATATGGTAAGTTGATTTCTGTCTGTGCAGAAGAAGACAATTCAATTTTTGCTTTTTCAGCAGCTTCTCTTAAACGTTGCAATGCCATGGCATCATCACGTAAATCTATTTCTTCATCTTTTTTGAACTCCTCTGCCAACCAATCAATTACTTTTTGGTCCACATCATCACCGCCCAAATGAGTATCACCATCAGTTGCCAATACTTCAAAAACACCATCACCCAATTCCAAAACGGAAACGTCATGTGTTCCTCCACCAAAGTCAAACACCACAATTTTCTGGTCAATATCTTTTTTGTCCATTCCGTATGCCAAAGATGCCGCTGTTGGTTCATTGATTATACGTTCTACTGTAAGGCCTGCAATTTCACCTGCCTCTTTGGTTGCTTGTCTCTGTGCATCGTTAAAATAAGCAGGTACTGTAATTACAGCACGTGTTACATCTTGTCCCAAATAATCCTCTGCAGTTTTCTTCATTTTTTGAAGAATCATGGCAGACAATTCTTGTGGCGTGTACAAACGACCATCTATATCCACTCTAGGCGTATCATTATCCCCTTTAACTACTTTATAAGGTACTCTTTTGGCCTCTTTACTGGACTCAGAGAATTTGTTCCCCATAAAACGTTTTATGGAGTATATGGTCTTGTGTGGGTTGGTCACTGCTTGTCTCTTTGCAGGATCCCCAACTTTAATCTCACCACCTTCTACAAAGGCAATCACAGATGGTGTAGTTCTTTTTCCTTCTGCATTAGGAATTACAACAGGCTCATTCCCCTCCATAACGGAAACACAAGAGTTTGTTGTTCCTAAATCTATTCCTATAATTTTGCTCATTTTATATAACTTAAAATTAGTGTAATGTTTTTTCTAACTCGTTATGAGAATGACAAACAATATGCCAAGGGAGAAAAACTGACAGGATGTCATTATTGGATTGTTAAATGATTAAAATTAATAGGGTATTGGATACGTTCTACCAAAACAAAATAGTTTCTTAATACAGGTTTATTGTGGTTTTGGAGTTGCTACCTTTACGCGGACACAAGACTTAAGACAGTTTGTTATAAAACAAATATCTTAGAAACATGAAAAAACGTATTTACAGTACAGAATTTAAAGAACAAACTTTGTTATCGGCGAGGAGTTCTCAATAAATACATATTTGAGGACATTGATCAGGTAAGGGAACAAACACAGATATGGATGAACGATTACAATCATCACAGGCCCCACGATGCCCTAGGGAAAATACCCCCGATTAAATATGCGGAACTTAATTCTTTTGGGGCTAGCCCCAAAAGAATTAAAAACAATAACTTTAATGAAATTTTAGAAAACTAAGCAGTTCTATCTAGGGGAAGCTTACATACTCATTTAGAATACTGACATATATCATGTTTTTTCATAAATTATATAAATAATTTCGCAATTGACTCTGTACAAAATATTTAACCACATCAACAGTCAAAAAAATGGCAGAAATCATCAAAAAAATTAGACTGTTTGGAGCTGGAGGACATTCTAAAATCATACAATTAATAGCAAAAAATGATGGTGTTGAAATTGTTGAAATATTTGATGATCAACCACAATTTGATAATCTTACCCAACAAAATATAACATGGAATGCAAGAAAAAACCCAAGAGGATTTTCTCATAAAGGTCATCCATTCATTATAGCAATAGGTAATAATTACCAAAGAGCAGAAATAGCGCATTTTATAAAAAGTGAATTTTATAAAATAATTCACCCATCTGCCGTTATCGCTTCTAACACAAAGATAGGTATGGGAACTGTTATTTATGCAGGCGCAGTAATTCAACCAAATACAACAATAGGAAAGCATGTTATTATTAATACAAGTGCCAGTGTAGATTATGACAATAGCATAGATGATTTTGCTCATATCTCACCCAATGCAGCTCTTTGTGGAAAGGTAGAAATTGGTGAAGGTTCACATATTGGAGCTGGTGCCGTTATTATATCTAATGTAAAAATTGGCAAATGGAGCATAATAGGAGCTGGTACAGTTGTCCTAAAAGATGTTCCAGATTATGCGGTAGTAGTAGGTAATCCTGGAAAAATCATTAAAATAAACAACCCTAAAACTTATGCCTTTTTATAGATTATAAATTATAGAACTAATTACTATTTAGTAACTAGTTACAGTAAACTCTGACCTTCTATTCTCTTGATGTTTATCTCCTGAACAATAGACTCCATTTTTACATTCATTAGCTAAATGTTTCTCTCCGTAAGCCTCACTTACAATCCAATCCGAATTAATTCCTTT
>CAYNLI010000182.1:0-3321 GCA_964398035.1 uncultured Flavobacteriaceae bacterium
TAGAAGAGGGGATTTTAGATGTTTATGAGAGTGCGCCTTACCAATTGTTGAGAACAGCAAAAGAACAAATCCCTGAAGTAGAACAATATATTACTATTGGGCATAGCTTTGAGGATAATCTAGAGGTAGATAATATTGATTTTAGAGCAACAGGTACTTTTACCAATTCTAGCCTTTTTACCAGTTTTTCTTTTCCAGTTCTTATAGGGGATGTTACCCAGTTGGATAAAAAACCAGAAGCCATTGTACTTTCAGAAAGTTTGGCAAAACGTTTTTGGGGAGAAAGTTGGATTCAAAATGCAATTGGCAGTACAGTGACCATTCATGATAATGGTGATTTTACAGTTGAGGCCGTATATAAAGATTTTCCAAAACAATCATCGATCCAGAATGATTTTTATTTCAGTTTTGATAAACATTTAAGTGATAATGAATGGCTGCTGGAATGGGGGAACAATGGTATGCAAGGCGCATTCTTATTAAGAGAGGATGCTGATGTTGAGGCAGTTTCAGCAAAAATCAACACCCTTTTTCAAGATAATATAGAGGGTGATAATAAAGAGGGTAGTTTCTTGCAAAAATTTTCGGATGATTATCTCTATGGTCAGTTTAATGAGAAGGCACAAGTAAGTGGTGGTCGTATAGAGTATGTTAGAATATTTACATGGGCAGCTATTTTTCTATTGCTGATTTCTTGTATAAACTTCGTGAACTTAGCGACCGCTTATGCTACAAAGAGAGCCAGTGAAATAGGGGTAAGAAAGGTCGTTGGTGCTAAAAAAAATGCAATTATAAGTCAGTTTCTTACAGAGACAGCTTTAATAACGTCCATATCATTTGTGTTTGCCTACTTTATTACATGGGTATTATTGCCAACAGTCAACGCTTTTACAGACAAAAGGTTGGAGATTGATGTTGCGTCTCCTGGAGTTTGGTTGAGCATTATAGGGGTGTTTATAATAACCACGCTTTTATCTGGAGCGTATCCCGCTTTTGTCATTTCATCATTTAAACCCATTGCGGCTTTAAAAGGATTGGGGAAAGAAAAGAAGAACACCGTTTCATTTAGAAAAGCTTTGGTGGTACTCCAGTTTGGCTTGTCCATTTTATTGATTGTGGTAGCAATCATAGTAAAACAACAGGTCAATTACATTAACAACAAGGACTTAGGTGTTGCAAAAGACCATATGGTGTCCATTCATCAAGACAAGAAACTAACAGAAAAATATGAGGTTTTACGTAATGAATTAATGGCCTCTAATGGTATCGCCGATGTGACTTTGGTGGGGCCTTCTCCACTAGATATGGGAGCATCTACAAGTGGCGTTAGTTGGGCAGGTAAAAGTGAGGACCAAGAACATATAGAATTTTCTTTGCTTTGGACCGCCCATAATTTTCCTGATGTTTTTGAAATTCCGTTGAGTGCGGGTTCTTATTATCGTGAAGGAACTGCTGATACCCTAAATATTGTACTCAATGAAAAAGCTGTTGAAATTATGAACATTGAAGACCCTGTAGGCAAGACCATTGAATTTTGGGGAGGTCAAAGACAGATTATAGGGGTGCTCAAAGATTTTCACAATAGGTCGCTTTATGAAACGATACAGCCTTCTGTTTTTCTTTTAGATCCTAACGATGCGGGAGCAATGTTCGTGAAATTGAAAGCGAATGTGACTAAAGAAGGTATTACATCTTTACAGGCCGTCTTTGCCAAAGTATTGCCAGATGTTCCTTTTCATTACGATTTTGTTGATGAGGAATATGCCAAGAAATATAAAAGTGAAAATTTAACAGGAACATTGACCTCTTATTTTGCACTGATATCCATTCTTATTTCTTGTTTGGGTCTTTTTGGTCTGGCAGCATTTATGGCCAAGGAAAGAATCAAGGAAATAGGAATCAGAAAAGTGCTTGGGGCAAGTGTGGGAAGTATTACAGCTTTGCTTTCCAAAGATTTTCTAAAGTTGGTTTTTATCGCTTTTATTATCGCATCTCCACTGGCATATTATCTATTGCAAAATTGGTTGGAAGATTTTGCTTATAAAATTAATATTCATTGGAGTGTTTTTGCTTTAGCTGGAGGATTTGCACTCATCATTACATTGTTGACCGTTGGGTTTCAATCCATAAAATCGGCAATTGTAAACCCAGTAAAAAGTTTACGAACGGAATAAATCAACTTGTGCTGAACGTGTTTCAGTATCAATAATAATAAATCTATCATGAAAAATAAAAACATCACTTTAAAAATAGTACTACTACTAATTCTAGCTGTTTTAGGTGTTAAACACACACAGGCACAGTCTAAAATAGTTAATGTTGCTCATTTTAACAAGGTAATTGTAAGTCCTCATATTCAGGTAGTTTTTAAACAAGGTAATGAAGAATCTGTTCGTATTGAAAATACTATTGTTTCTCACGAAAAAATAAATATAGAGGTTCATGGAAAAACACTTCGTCTTTTTTTGGATGATGCTAAAATGGTGACCAAATCGGAAAAAGTCAAAAGAGATAAATGGCAAGGAAAGAAATCCATTTACAAAGGAACCATAGTTACTGCTACGATTACTTACACAGTATTAAAAGAACTTTCCTTGCGAGGAGAAGAAACCTTTGTTTGTGAAAGCCCAATGGAAGGGGAAAGATTCCAGTTAAAAATTTATGGAGAATCCCAAGTGTATCTCAATGAGGTAAAACTACAAACCCTACAGGCTACAATCTACGGAGAAAGCTATTTAGAAATAAAGGCGGGTTCAATAGAACATCAAAAATTTACTGCCTATGGTGAGAGCAGGATAAATACGTTGGAAGTAAATAATGAAACCACTAAAATCACAGCCTATGGTGAGGGTAGCTTTAGGTTTAATGTTTCCGAAAATCTAAAAATCACGGCCTATGGAGAAGCTATTGTAGCATACAAAGGAAATCCGGAAGTACATAAAGGGATTATCATAGGAGAAGCAATCATTCAGAAAACACACTAAATCATGATTAAAAACTATTTTAAAATTGCATGGAGAAATGTATTGAAGAACAAAAGCTTGTTTTCTATCAATATTATTGGTTTGGCCATTGGTATTGCTACCTGTTTAATCATTTCGCTTTTTGTAGTGGATGAGCTGAGCTATGACAAGTACAATAATAAAGCAAATAACATTGCTAGGGTTGTGTTACGTGCTAAAATGGGGGACGAACTTATAAATGAAGCAAGTGTAATGGCTCCTGTTGCACATGCTTTGGTTAATGAACTTCCAGAGGTTTTAGATGCTACTCGTATTTTAAAATCATCTTATGATACCAAAGTCACTTATAAAGAGAACA
>CAYNLI010000183.1:0-3307 GCA_964398035.1 uncultured Flavobacteriaceae bacterium
CTAAAAGGTAAGTTGGAAGCAACAGGTAGAAACAGGGTTCGTAATGTGCTTATTGTAATCCAATTTGCCATTGCTATACTTTTAATAAGCAGCACTTTAGTGTTACAAGGACAAATACAATATATGCGCAATAAAGATTTGGGATACAACAAAGAGCAAGTAATCTCTATTCCTTTAAATGGAAAAATGAATAGTTATCGTGCAGTTGAACTATTGAGAAATGAATTGCAGAGCAATCCAAATATTCTAAAAGTAACTGGAGCAGATAATAATTTAGGAAGAGGAGAGGATGGTAGCATATCTACCAGTAAAATGGGCTTTGATTATAAAGATAGAGGAGTATCTACCCATGTACTAACTGTAGATTATGATTTTACGGAAACGCTAGATTTAGAATTAATTGCTGGCCGAACATTCAGTAGGGAATTTAAAGCTGATAGCCTTAGTTTGCTTATTAATGAAGCTATGGCCAAAGAACTGAATGAATCTGACCCATTGACAACTCGTATTATTTTTGATGATTCCATTACTTATTCTGTGATTGGAGTTGTTAAAGATTATAATTTTCAAGTCTTGGACAAAAGCATAGCACCACTTACTTTCTTTATGGATAGGGAGAGCGATTTATATTATGCTTATGTGAAAGTTGCTCCCACTACTATTTCTCAATCTTATGATGCTATAAAAGCTGCTTGGCAAAAAATAGAACCTAATGCAGAATTTCAAGGTTCCTTTTTAGATGAAAATGTAGACAGGACTTTTAATAGGGAAAAAGTAATGGCAAAGATTATTACCAGTGGTTCCATTGTTGGTATTGTGTTAAGTTGTATTGGGCTATTTGCTATTTCTCTATTAGTAGTTGCTCAGCGTACCAAAGAAATTGGTATTCGTAAAGTAGTTGGTGCAAGTGTGTCCGCCATTGCTTTATTACTGACCAAAGATTTTTTAAAACTAGTAGGAATTGCCTTTGTCATAGCGACTCCAATATCATGGTACATGATGAGCGAGTGGTTGCAAGACTATGCTTTTCATGTAACGCTCAGTATATGGTTTTTTGTGGGAGCAGGGTTGTTGACATGCATTATAGCTCTAGTGACCATTGGAGGAAGAACCATAAGAGCTGCATCTGCTAATCCTGTAAAAAGCTTACGAACGGAGTAAAAAACAATTATATTTCTATCTTTAAAGGAATGATATAAAACAATAAAAATTATGTTATTAGAATTAAAAAATATTTTCAAATGGGTAAATTCAGGAGGGCAACGGGTCTTTTTGTTAAAGGATATTAATCTACAAATAGAAGAAGGGGAGTTTATCTCGGTAATGGGGCCTTCGGGCTCGGGGAAATCCACTTTACTCAACATTATTGGTATGTTGGATGGTTTTGATGAGGGGGAGTTTGATTTTATTCATGAATCTGTACACACCTTAAAAGAAAAGCATCGTGCTATTTTGTACAAAGAGTATATTGGTTTTGTGTTTCAAGCGTACCATTTAATAGATGAACTTACGGTTTATGAAAATCTGGAAATGCCGCTTTTATATAAAAAAATGAAATCTTCTGAGCGTAAAGCTATGGTGGCAGATATGCTAGATCGATTTAGTATTGTAGGAAAAAAAGACTTGTTTCCCGCACAATTGAGCGGTGGACAACAGCAATTGGTAGGTGTGGCCAGAGCATTGATTTCCAGCCCAAAATTAATACTTGCAGATGAGCCTACGGGAAACTTAAACTCTAAACAAGGAGAAGAAATCATGGAAATATTTAAGCAATTAAATGAAGAAGAAGGGGTTACCATTATTCAAGTTACGCATTCAGAAAAGAACGCTGCCTATGGTTCCCGAATTATCAATTTATTAGATGGGCGACAAATAGAAGGCTGATTTTAAGTTGTTTTCGTTTGGTCAAATTAAAGGTAATTCTGCTGCAAAAACTTGGCCTGTTTATGCAGAAAAATGGTTGCAGAAAATAATTCTAAAATAAAAGAGGCAATTACATTTTTAATGTGACAGATTTCTGCGGTGCCAAGCAATTATTGACCAGAACAAGAACAACAGTAACAGGAAGTTTAAACCATTGATTAAAATTGATTGCTAAAGTGGAAATAGACAAGAACGTATGCATGTACATTGCTAGGTATATGTTTTTGGAGATATTTCAAAGGATAAAGAAGAAGGCTTTAAAGAACATTCAATGTAATCGTTGATTAGATTACTCTTCTTAACCTTTTGTCTTTTATATAAGAAATTTTACTTTTTGAGACAGGAATTGCATCTGAAAAATGTTCTAAATAGACATGGGTTCTATTAGAATTCCCAATTACTGAATTTAGAAAATCAAGATTGATGAAAAACGATTTGTGACATCTGTATATATAGGAATAATCGGCAGTCTGGTTTTCAATTTCTTTCATTGTATTTCGTAAAAACATATATTTTACTTCATAACTTTTGGGACATAAATAATATATCTTAATATAGTGCCCTTCACTTTTGATACAAATAAAAGTGTCCCTTTCTAATGTAATATGTTCATTTTTATTTTTTCCAGAAAAGTTCAGGGAACCAGTATTCTTTTTGAGGCGGTATTTTTTGTTAACAAGGTTAGCGGGTTCACTTGGTTTTTTATACGAATCAAGCATATCATACATGAGTAATAAGCGATAAATTATGAAACCTCCAATAAAAGTATGAATAAGTATTTTGAAAAAAAGTTGGTAAGAATGAATATATGAAATGTATATATTCAAAGTTTTTGGAAAAAGAACATTATAAAAAAACAGGGTATATCCATATATTAAAATTGCTATAACCAGAAAACAAGTGAAATAAGTATATGTTTCCATGAAATTTGTCCATTTTTTTTTGCTGTATGGAGAAAAAATGGTAATTGTTATACTATATCCTATAAAAGAGCATAACGCATAACCAGTAATCAATACCCATTGTTCTGTTTGACTGATTTGGCCTATTCCAAAAGGCTTAAAGAAGAATAAAATGAAGAACACACTGATTAGTATCAATAATCCAGTTTTATTGGTTTTTACAGAAAAATCACCACGAAAAGCATCTTTCTGTAAAAACTGAATAATTGTATTGAATATGTTTTTTACTTGTTTTATAGATACATATAAAACCATAACAAATCATTTATCATAGTTTAAAAAATTATAAACTATTTCATCAAAAATTAAAATGTACTTTGAAGATTAGGGGGTATTTGTATGCTACTAAGATTTTATGCAGTTTTCTATTTGAGAACTTTTTTAGGGACCATATTCTATCTGTTAACTTTCACTTATCAATA
>CAYNLI010000184.1:0-3280 GCA_964398035.1 uncultured Flavobacteriaceae bacterium
AAACGAAAAAAATTTCCAACGTAGATTAATGGAAGTTTATGCTGGTTTTGTAGAGCATACAGATGTACAGGTAGGTAAATTAATTGATGGTTTAGAAGAACGCGGATTAAAAGAAAATACCATCATTATTTATATTTTCGGTGATAATGGATCAAGTTCGGAAGGACAGCAAGGTACGGTTTCTGAAATTCTGGGTCAAAATAATATTCCAACAAAAATATCACAACATATTGCAGCGCTTGAACCACTTGGAGGTTTAGATGCACTTGGCGGCCATAAAGTGGACAACCAATATCATGCCGGTTGGGCTTGGGCTGGTAGTACGCCTTTTAAAGGAGTAAAATTGATGGGGTCTTATTTTGGAGGCACACGAAATCCAATGATCATTTCGTGGCCTAAAAATATTAAGCCCACCAAAGAAATGAATAATCAGTTCCTTCACGTAGTAGATATTGCACCTACTTTATACGAAATTTTAGATATAAAAGCACCTAGAGTAGTTAATGGTTGGGAACAATTGCCAATTGATGGTGTAAGTTTTGCCTATACTTTCGATGAGAAATATCCTAAGAAAGAAAAAGAAAATCAATTTTTTGACAATAATGGAAGTCGTGGTATTTATGCCGACGGATATTTTGCAGGAACTTTTGGACCTTTAATTCCTTGGAATAAACCGCTGTCTAAAAAAACTTGGCCAACTTGGGATTCTGCAAAAGATCAATGGGAACTTTATAAACTAGATGAAGATTTTTCTCAGGCAAACGATTTGGCCGAAATAAATCCTAAAAAATTGGAAGAAATGAAAGCCCTTTTTCTAGAGGTAGCAGAAGAGAACAAAGCCTTTCCGATTGGTGCAGGTATGTGGTTAAGATTACATCCTGAAGACCGAAGAGAAACACCTTATACAGAATGGAATTTCACTCAAAATACTCGAAGAATGTCAGAGTTTGCTGCTCCGGGATTAGGAAGGGATAATAATACGGTGACTTTAGATATTGATGTAGAGAAAAATGCTTCCGGAGTTATTTATGCATTGGGTGGCTATGCCGGAGGATTAAGTTTGTATATGGACAAAGGTTATTTGTATTATGAATATAATTTTTTCCTTATTCACAAATACGAAACCCGCTCCAAAAAACCTATTTCTCCCGGAAAACATAACATAGAAGTTGTTACAACCAGAGCCAAATTGGGAGGTCCTTTAAAAGCTGTATTAAATGTAGATGGCAAAGAAGTAGCGCAATTAAATACAGAAGTATCATTAACTGCTATTTTCTCTCCAAGCGAAACGCTGGATATTGGCATTGATCTGGGATCACCTGTTTCAGAAAGGTATTATGACCGTCGGCCTTTTGAATTCAATGGTAAGATTGAAAATGTACATATGGTTTTAAATAAATAAACATGAAAACAAAATCACTTAGAATTATCCTAGTAATAGTTTTTACAACTATATTCTTTTCTTGCGACAACACATTAAAACCAGAAAAGGAAAACACTAATAATGTAGAAGCCAATGCTGAAAAAGAAAAGCCAAAAGGTAAACAAACTCCAGCTCCAGAATTAGGTACGTTAATGGGAAAGGAATCTGAAGCATTTTATATTGGAGCTAATGCAATAACCGCATATTATCCTATTGCTTTTTTTGAAGACCTAATGAGAGGAAGAGCTGATGTTGATGCTGAAAAAAAGACAGGAAACCCTAGATCTATTGTTAACCAATTAGGATTAATGAGAAAATTGAGAGGTCCTGAATTTAAACAGATTGCTACACCAAACAATGATACCTACTATGCTCAATCATTTGTTGACATCTCTAAAGAACCATTAATATTTCATATCCCCGAAATTGAGCCGGATCGTTATTTTGTATTTCAATTATGGGACCCGTATGGCGATACTTTCAAATACCTAGGAAGTAGAACTATTGGTAATAAAGGAGGTGACTATGCCTTTGTTGGCCCTGATTTTAAGGGAGAGTTACCTAAAAACCTGAATATTGTAAATTGTAAGTATAATAATTTCGCAATTTGGGGACGCATTGGGACTTTACCAAATGATAATGACGAACAAAAGGTTCATGAAATTGAAGATAATCTGTCATTAGTTTACCTTACAGATTACAAAGCAGGTAATAGTAAGCCAGCGGCAAATCAAGACTTCACAGACAAGAGGATTGAGCTACTAATACCTGAAGATTTACCAGAGGGCCTGGAATTATATTACAAAATAGCAAAAGCATTTGAACATACGCCTGCAAAAGAGTTAGATGTTGTATTGTTGGGAGATATGTCTAAAATAGGATTTACTGATGATGGGACAACTTTTGATTAAGGATTAGATTAGTGGATTGAAAAAGGCAGTCCTTTATGCGTTAAACCTTATGGATGTTACTGCGAGTACTGTTGGCATTGAAACGAATGGATGGAGATGGAGTCCGAAATCAGGTATCATGGGGAATGATTATTTGTTCCGTGCTGCTTGGGCAAAATGGTATACTGGAGGAAACTCAGCCGAAGAAGCAATCTATATGGATGGCAGAACTGATGATAAAAGAAAACCTTTTGATGCTTCAAAAAAATACACCTTACACTTTGATAAGGATTCACTTCCAAGAGTGAAAGCTTTTTGGTCAGTATCAATGTATCATTTATCTGATGGTTCTTTTGTTGAAAATGAAATAGCTCGGTATTCCATAGGAAATAAAACAAAAGGACTTACTTATAACAAAGACGAATCTCTTGACATCTTTATTCAAGCGGAATCCCCTAAAGAATCAACACAAAAGAGCAATTGGCTACCTACACCAAAAGAAGGAGGTTTTTATTTGAACCTACGTTTATACAACCCTGACCAAGGCTTGCAGAATGGTACTTGGAAACCACCAATGGTTAAAGTTAATAACTAAAAGCGATTGATATAAAAGCTTTAGTAAATAATCAAAAAATGAAATTTATGAAAAGAATAATATATATTGGTTTTGTTTTACTTACCCTTACGGCTTGTAATAACGGTAAAAAACAGAGCAAGGAATCAGAAACAAAAACAATTGAGATTTCCGAAGAAGAGCATGCCTATAAAACGGCTGTTGATGCCTATATCTGGGCATATCCAATGATATCAATTGGTGTTACTTGCGCTATGGCTACCAATGTACCTAAACCATTACCCAATGCACACGCTCCTTTAAACACTTTTGGTAGTGTTGGTAAACTATTCACTGCAGATGACACAGATGTTGTGTCTTCAAATGTTGACAATTTGTATTCTTCTGCATTTT
>CAYNLI010000185.1:0-3270 GCA_964398035.1 uncultured Flavobacteriaceae bacterium
TAATATTCAATAAAATTACAAAGAGGAAGAAAACATGAAAACAACGAAATTATTCATATTGCTCTGTGCTATATCGCTAAACACAGTCTATGCTCAAGAAAACAAGAAGAGCGATTTCAGTTTTCCAATCTTGGAAGGATCGTACATGGGGCAAAAGCCACCAGGAATGATTGCAGAACCATTTGCTTCCAGCATCATCTCCAAAGATGGTTGGGAGATTGAGGGCGTATTCGCGCCGGGCATGAAAGAGTTCTATTTCACTACACAAAGCGGCAAAGACACACCCATCACCGTAATTGGCTTTCGGCAACAAGACAATATCTGGAAGAAATACATTGAATTCAAGCGAAAAGGTGAAATATCATTCTCTCCTGATGGTTCACGCATGCATATGGCCAAAGGCTACAAAGACCGCAAGGGCGATGGCTGGTCAGAACGAAAAAGCCTTGGGCCCATGTTTGACCGTGAAGACTGGGGTATTATGCGTCTGACGGCCTCATCAAAAGACACCTATGTTTTTGATGATTATAAAAGCGGTGATGTGATCCGCATCTCAAGGCTTAAAGACGGCAAACGTCAAGAACCCAAAAAAATGGGTTCAATGGTGAACACAGGAAAATGGACAGCTCATCCCTTTATAGCCCCTGATGAAAGTTACCTGATTTGGGATAGCGAAAGGGAAGGCGGCTATGGGGATTCTGATCTCTACATTAGTTTTCGTCAAAAGGATGGCTCTTGGGGCCCTGCCATTAATATGGGCGATTCGATCAACTCCAATAAATGGGAGGCTTATGCGAGCGTCACTTCAGACGGCAAATATATACTCTTCAACAGGCGCATAGATGACGGCAGTAACAATGAAAATATGAATGTGGATATCTACTGGGTGGATGCAAAAATTATTGAAACACTTAGACCTCTTGGATCAAGTGTAGAAGAATCAAACATTGATAATACAATTAATTTAATTAAAAAGGTAGAAACTGGTCTCACAACTCCGGTATTCATAGCTGGTGATTCAACTTGGTCTATAGAAGAACGTATGCAGCACTATGGAATTCCTGGTGTTAGTATTGCTGTAATAAATAATGGCAAAATCCAGTGGGCAAAGGGTTATGGTGTCATGGATACCGAAAGTAAATCTCCTGTGACTGAGCAAACACTTTTCCAAGCATCATTACTTAGCATGCCTGTCACTGCGTATGCTGCATTACGTCTTGTAGAACAAAAAAAAGTAAGCTTAAATGAAAACATTAACAGCTATTTAAAATCTTGGAAATTGCCAGATAATGAATTTACTAAAGAAAAGAAGGCCACAATAAAAAATCTTTTAAACCATTCTGCTGGAATAAACGTTCATGCAATTCCAGGGTATAGTACAGACTTACTGCTACCAACACTTGTAGAGATACTAAATGGTATTCCTCCAGTCAAAAACAAGCCAATCCTCGTCATTAGAGAGCCCAACGAAAGTATTAATCTTTCCGATGCTGGTTATGGGATCATTCAACAAATGATGATAGATGTTGAGGGTAAAAAATTTCCAGAGATTATGGATGAGTTAGTTCTACAACCTTTAGAAATGAACAATAGCACGTTTAATCAACCGCTTTCAACAAAGCAATTAACGATGGCAGCAACGGGTTATTTGACAGATGGTTCTATGGTAAAAGGTAAAAGACATACCTATCCACATATGGCTTCAAACGGATTATGGACAAATGCCAAGGATCTTGCGAAATTTATAATCAACATACAGCAAACCTTAAGAGATAATAGTAATAAAGGATTATCAAAAGATATGACGGCATTAATGCTTACACCTTCTGGAGTAAAGGGATTAATTAAATATTATGGGCCAGAGTTTAAATATGGACTAGGAATTGATATTCAGGATAAGAAAGGTGAAATCTACTTTGACCATTGGGGATGGAATAGGGGTTTTTTTGCCCTAATGCAGGCTCATAGAGACAAAGGCTACGGTGTGGTTGTGTTAACCAATTCCACTTCTCCAGCTTTTAATTTTGAAGTGATTCGTTCTGTTGCCCTTGCCTATGATTGGGATAATTTTGTTCCGGTATATAAAAAAATGGAAACCAAACAGGCTTTAGTCGATGTAATTACTGGTAGATATATGACCAAGGGTAGGATTGTAGAAGTTTTTCAAAAGGACAATCTATTGTTCATTAAAAATATACTTAAGGTAAAAGCTGAAGAACTAGTCAAAGTTTCCGACAATAGTTTTGTTAAAAGAACTTCTAGTCGACTTATGCAATTCAAACCAAATTCTGAAAATGGAGCACTCAATTTACTTTATCTTAATAGCAACGATAAAACTATAGCAGAAACTTTTGTGAAAATGGATCATGATAAAAAAGAACCAGTGGAATTCCTTCTTGAAGGCGACTTAGAAAAAGCACTTAAAGCATATAGCACCTTAATTGCCCAAGATGCTAATTACCCAACAGCTATCGAAAAATACTTAAATAATTTAGGGCATCGTTTTTTAAACGAGGATAGAATGAAATTGTCACAAAACACTTTCAAAGTGAATATGATGCTCTATCCAAATAGTTTTAAAGTATACGAAAGTTATGCAAAAGCCTGCATGAAAATAGGAGAAACTGATCTGGCAATTTTAAATTACTCAAAATCACTTGAATTAAATCCTCAAAACAACCAAGCCAAGGATATGCTTAAGGAATTACAAAAAAAGTGAATGAAACGAACTTTTGGGAAACTGTAATTGACAAGTCATTAACAAACATTTATCAACTATGAAAACTATGAAAAACAAAACAGCACTACTACTTTTAATTCTTCTTAAACTAACAAATAATAGCTTTGCCCAACAAAGTGAGAGCCAAGATGAATTCCCAGCCCCCGAAGACCTTTATTTTGGGCTAAAGCCTCCAGGCATGCTGGCGGAACCTTATGTACCAGGCATCATGCACCAAAAAGGCTGGGAGCTAGGAGGGATGCACGATCCAGATATGAAAGAGTTTTACTTGACCTCTTCAATTGACGCACCATTTCGCCCTCAGGTTGTCAGCTTCCGTAAGGAAGACCGTGTCTGGAAGAAATACAAATTCTATTCTACGGGCGGTAATATTTTGTACTCGAAAGATAAATATATAGAACGAACCGACTCTGGTTGGTCAGAGATAAAAAGTCTTGGTGCACCTTACCAAGACATCCGTATCATGCGCCTAACAGCCTCAAAAAAAGGAACCTTGGTTTTTGACGAAGCAACCAGTGATGGAAATGGTG
>CAYNLI010000186.1:0-3235 GCA_964398035.1 uncultured Flavobacteriaceae bacterium
TTATTAAAGGGTGCCAGAGGAAAACATAAACTTCCAGGAGAATTTAGAAGTAGTCAAAACTGGATTGGTGGAGCAAGTATAAATGATGCCACATTTATACCTCCAATCAATACCAGTATAAATGAATATATGGGGGATTTGGAAAACTTTGCTCACAATGACGCTCATTTTTTTCCAGATTTATTGAAAATAGCGTTAATACACTATCAATTTGAAACAATTCATCCATTTTTAGATGGAAATGGTCGTGTTGGACGTCTAATGATTACTCTTTATCTTGTAGAAAAAGAAATTTTAAAGAAACCTATTTTATATCTATCTGATTTCTTTGAAAGAAATAGAACTTTATATTATGATAACTTAACTCGTGTTAGAGAAAAGAACGATTTACTTCAATGGTTTAAATTCTTTTTAGTTGGTGTAATTGAAACTGCCAAAAATAGCATTACAACATTTGACAATATTCTTAAATTACAAAAGGAAGTAGAAACAAAAATTCAAAAATTGGGAAGCCGTTCTAAAAATGCGCAAATACTAATAAATTATCTTTTTCAACATCCTGTTATTGAAGCTCAAAAAGCTAAAGAGCTTACAAAACTTTCACTCCCTTCTGTTTATAAACTAATTGATGATTTAGAAAAACTTAAAATCATCAAAGAAATAACAGGTTTAAAAAGAGGTAAACTCTATTTATTTAGGGATTATATTAATTTATTTAATAATTCCTAACTTAATTCACTTAAAAATATATTACATTTAAGTCACAACCACTTAAAAATCAACCTTAAAAATGAAAAAATCAACTATTTATCTCCTTACAGGCTTACTCCTCTTTCTTGGTGCTTGCAAGGACACTCCTAAAGCCAACGAAGAAGTTGAAACCATTGAATCTATAGTCAATGAATCTACCGTTACGCGTATAGATTCTACACTAAATAGTATTGTAGCTTCTGGCAACATTGCTGGCGTATCTGCCCTAATTTTTGAAAAAGGCAAAGAAGTATATTATAACAATTTTGGTTACATGGACTTAGAAGCAAAAAAGCCTATGGACCGTAATACTTTGGTTCAAATTTATTCCATGACCAAGCCCATTACTGGAACCGCTTTAATGACTTTGTGGGAAGAAGGCAAATTTAATCTGGATGATCCATTAGAAAAATATGCTCCTGAATTTGCCAATATGAAAGTTTATGTGGGTGAAGATGCATCTGGCAATCCTATTCTTGAAGATGTGAATAGACCTATTACCATTAGAGATCTTACAAGACATACCGCTGGGTTTGGTAATAATAAAGATTTTGCCGGATTAAGTAAACTAATTACTGAAGCCAATGCCATGAACAGGGAAAACACTTTGGTGCAAATGGCAGAAAAACTGGGCAGCCTTCCACTTACTTTTCATCCTGGAGAAGAATGGTTGTACGGTCCTTGCGTGGATGTACAGGCATTTCTAGTAGAAAGGATATCTGGTATACCTTATAAAGAGTATGTAAGAACTCATGTCCTAGATCCATTGAAAATGACTAAGACCCGTTATTTTATTCCAGAAGAAGACCGTGGGGATTTTTCTGCCATATACTTACGTTCAGGTGCTGGTCTAGATAGTTTAAAACAATTATCTGTTGAGGATTCAAAAACTGACTATTTTTCTATATGGCCATTAACTCGTGGTGGATCTGGTTTAACAGCATCAATAGATAATTACCAACGTTTTGCTCGTATGTTAGTTAACAAAGGAACTTTTGATGGTGCAACAATTTTAAAGCCAGAAACGATAAAACTAATGGCTACTAGCCATTTAGCTGATAGTGTTACAGAACGCTCTTGGCTACCAACAAAAGGACAAATGGGCTTTGGGATTGATTTTGCTGTTCGTGTAGCACCCCCAAAAACAGTTGAAGAGAACAATGGCGTGGTAGGAGAATTTTATTGGGATGGTGCGGCCAGTACGTTATTCTGGGTAGACCCTGTAAACGAACTTACAGCTGTGATGTTTGTACAACTTTTTCCTTATGATAAAATCGGTTTGCACAAAGCTTTTCGTGATGCTGTTTATGGACCAGTTATACTAAACTAAGGTATCTAAAAATTTCATTTAAGAAAAAAATGGAAGCACCTAAAATTTTGGGATTAAGAACAACTATATACAAAGTTGACAATCTTGAAAAAGCAATAGAATGGTATACCAAAGTTTTTGGTGTACCACCCTATTTCAATGAACCCTTTTATGTTGGTTTTAATATAAATGGATATGAACTTGGGTTACAACCAGAAGATTCCAACCCAATAGAAAAATCTGAAAATGTGCTTAGTTATTGGGGAGTTGAGAATATTAAAAAAATGTATCAACATTTAATAAGCCTTGGGGCAACATCGCATGAAAAACCTACCAATGTTGGTGGTAAAATAATGGTAGCCACTGTAAAAGACCCTTGGAACAATATTTTAGGGATTATTTACAATCCAGAATTTAAAATATAGAGAAATAACGCTACTTTAGATTGATATTTTTAGAATACTACATCATATGAAAAGCATTTATACGGCAATTTTTCTTTTTTTAGCTTTCTCAACGCAAGCACAACATACTATTTCTGGGAATTTTAGCCCAGCAAGAAACTATAAATGGGTGGTTGCTTATCAATTAAAATCTGGAATTCAAGAATATGTTGCAGATACTGCCATAAAAAATGGCGTGTTTAAACTTAACATAAAGGAGGATGCTCCTACTGGCACATATCGAATGGTTTATGGTGTGCCTCAAGATGAATTATATTTTGATGTTATTTACAACGGAAAAGAAGATGTTCAGCTAGCCTTTAATAAAACCCAGGGGGTTTCTTTTATTGCCTCAAAAGAAAACACACTTTTTACCGATTACTTTAAAGAAGTGAATACCTGTGAACAGGAAATCATTTCTTTTTTCAGTACTAAAAACACAAATAGTTCAGAATTGAAGCAATTGGTTCAAAGCCTTCAACAAATTCAATCGACCTATGAAGAAAAATCTACTGATTTGATTTGTCATAATTACATTGTAGCAAATAGTCCTTATATACCTACCCTATCAGAATCAGCTCAAAAATATGTGAGCAAAAAAAAGGAATCCTATTTTAAAAATATAGATTTTAAAAATATTGCTTTACAAAATTCGGATTTCTTGATGGACAAAACTGTAAACTATGTGCTGACCGCCATGCCATTACAACAACTATCTGACAAAAAGTTAGAA
>CAYNLI010000187.1:0-3203 GCA_964398035.1 uncultured Flavobacteriaceae bacterium
TCCATTGCCGTATAGGGCTCATCCTGGGTAAGCGTATTAAAAGTTATGTCGTTTGCAGTGATTTCCTTGCCGTCACACATTACACAAGCTAGATCTATAAAGGATTTAAGTTCCCTGACATTTCCTGGGTAACTGTATTTAATCAGTTTTTCTTTGGCATCAAGTGATAAAAGGGGTATTTCCATTTTATTTTCATTAGAAAAAGCATCAATAAAATACTTGGACAGTATCAATATATCATTCCCTCTTTCCCTTAATGGCGGCAATTCTATGGGCAAACCTATTATACGGTAGAACAAATCTTTTCTAAAGTTTTCATTCTTTACTTCTTTAGCCAAATCTTTATTTGTTGCAGTAATTAAACGTGCATTGAACTTTATACACTGATTGCTTCCTACTCGTATCACTTCTCGCTCCTGTAATACCCTTAACAACTTCACTTGCATAGTAATGTCCAACTCCGCTATTTCATCCAAAAAAATAGACCCTCCATCCGCTTCTTCAAATTTGCCTATTTTTCGGGTGTGGGCTCCAGTAAATGATCCTTTTTCATGTCCAAATAATTCGCTTTCTATTAACTCTTTGGGTATAGCGGCCATATTAATCGCTACAAAAGGTTTTTTACGTCTATCACTATTGAAATGTATTGCTCTTGCAACCAATTCTTTACCTGTCCCTGTTTCTCCAGTAATTGATACGTTGATATTCGTTTTTACGGCATTCTCTATTAATGAGAATGATTTCTTTATTGCTGAACTTTGGCCAATAATTGTTTTGTTATAGTCAAATTTAGTGACCAG
The DNA here is from genome assembly GCA_964398035.1 of uncultured Flavobacteriaceae bacterium. GTDB lineage: Bacteria > Bacteroidota > Bacteroidia > Flavobacteriales > Flavobacteriaceae > Saonia. Next base: position 801 of record CAYNLI010000187.1, read on the forward strand.
TTGCTCTTTTAGGTCTTCTACCTCCTGTTTTAAACTTGTATTTTCCCTAATGCGAAGTATACTGTTCCATAGGATTTCTTTGGTATTGTCATCTTTTAAAATATAATCATAAACACCGCTTTTAAGCAGGTTCAATGCTACATTTATTTCTTCTTGACCACTGATTACAAGAACAGCTATAGATGAATCATGGTTTTTTATTTTTTTAAATAATTCATCGCCATTTGCATCCGGCAAATTGTAATCTATAGAAATTACATTTGGTTTTAAATGTAGATTATCTAAACATGCTTTGGCATTTTCAAATATATGTACCTCATAGTCTTCATTAAGAGATAAATGGTATTTGAGCATTTCACTGTACCAAGGGTCATCTTCAACAATAAATATTTTAAACAAATCCATTCTTTTTTATTTAACAGACAGTTTCAAAACCTCAAGTCAATAATCTTAAGGTTTACAGGTTTTCAATTGAATTACTCATAACTTAATTAAGGTAAAAAGCCAGTTACTAATAAATAGTAGAGATTCAAATATATGGTTCTGTCATAGTGATAAACGTAACCATACTAATTTTTAGTATTAAAAATGTTTTATTTTCCTACAATTATAACGGTATAAGGTTAAATATCTATTTGTGATGAATAACTTGTTTAAATTTTATATTTGAGGATCCTTGTTTTTAAATAAGAAAAAACTGAGTCATATTATTACACGCCTACCCAAACCATCACTCTTTTTTACTTTCTCAATTACCACCATATTTTTTAAAGAATCTTGCAAGCTTATCGGTACTTTTCTATCCTCTATAATTGCCAATGAAAAAATATCTACTTGTAATGTGTATTGATTACATATTTTAAATAATATTTCTTTTTTTACATTTTCTTTCATTAACCAGATTTTTGAAGGCCTATCAGTTGGTGGGTTAAAGGGCAATTCAAATGCAATGCTCCCCTTAGTACCAAACAATTCTACTTGTTGGTTATCTACCAATTGTGTAGCAGAAAAAAAGGTTGCCGTGCCCTGTTCAAATTCTAGTATCCCTGAAGCAAAAATATCCACTTCTAGTTTGGGGTCATAGGTTATGATTGATGAAACACTTTTTGGTTCGGAGTCAAACAAAAAACGTGAAATTGAAATGGGGTAACACCCAATATCCATCAAACAACCACCTCCGTATTCTTTTTTATTTACAATACTATCGGGATTATCCTCAAAAAAAGAAAAGGAAGATTGAATGGTCTTTAATGTTCCTATTTCCCCATTCACTACCATTTCCTTTACCTTGATCCATTGCGGATGAAATTTGTACATAAACGCTTCCATTACTTTAAGTTTTGGATGTTTTTTTGCCTCATCTACTAGTTTCATTGCCTCAACACTGCTCATGGCTATCGGCTTTTCTACAAGCACATGTTTTCCTGCCCGTAGTGCCTTAATGGCCCATTCTACATGAAGATGATTAGGTAAAGGAATATAGACCGCTTCAACTTCTTTATCACCGAGTAGCTCTTGATATAATCCATAGTAAGTGGTTATACCAAATTGTTTGGCAGTTTTTTTTGCTTTTTCTACCCTCCTTGAAGCTACAGCATACACCTCTGCATACTTGCTTTTTAATAATGCGGGAATTACCTGTTCTGTAGCTATGGTAGCTGTACTTAGTACGCCCCATTTTATTTTTCTTTTCATTGGCTATGCAATTCGTGTTTCTCCTGATTGAACCAATACTAAATCAACCCCAAAATTGGTATAGTCCCTATATAAATCAGCCCTTCTTTTTCTTGTTGAAAGCAACAAATATAAGTGCTAATGAAATCAATCCGGCCGTTGAAATAGCACCGACAATAATAGAATCAACAGTACACTCCAACCAATTATAACTTGGTGGCAGATCTCTTAGAAATGTGCCCCAAATAATAATTAAAATGCTAAAAAGCACCGAAACAATACCTTGCCAACGTTTAATTTTTACATTAAAAATCGCTAATAAGAACAGCCCTAAAATACCTCCGCCGAATATGCCTGAAATTTGCCACCAAATATCAAGCGCACTTTCTGTATTGATAAGTAAAAAACTAAATAAAATTCCCAGCAAACCCCAAACCACCGTTGTCCATCGAAGAAAACCAATGCTACTTTTTTCGGAAGCATTGGGCCTAAAATACTTTTTATAATAATCTAAATACAATACGGTCGCAGAAGAGTTCAGGGCAGAGTCTACCGTACTCATAGAAGCTGCAAGTATGGCCGCAATAATCAAACCTTTTAATCCCACGGGCAGTTCATTTGCTATAAAGAATGGAAAAACCTGGTCTCCCTTAATTATAGAGGGGTCTAAAACGTGGCCAGCCCCAGAGTAAAAAGCAAACATAGCCGTGCCAATGTACAAGAATATAG
>CAYNLI010000188.1:0-3195 GCA_964398035.1 uncultured Flavobacteriaceae bacterium
ATAGTATTTACCGTAAATACTTCGGGGTTCGTATTTTTCATTTTGGATAAATCTTTGTGGTCGCTAGACTGCAAGGATTTTATAGTTTACATATAAGTAATACTGCTTTTTTAAGCTAATTAACGGGTATGGTTGGATAAAAGACAATGCCTTTGTAAAATAATATTTCAACTTTTAGGAATAGCAAAGAATAGATATAAAATTAAAACAAGAGGAGATTCCACAAAATGGAATCTTCTCTTGTTTTTTGGAACAATAATGACTACGAATACTTTTAAATAATTGAAAATGAGTGCATTATAATTAAGGTTCAGTTTTGGCATACCTATAGTGAACATTTAAAAAAGTATCATGGACAAGTCAAAACAATTAAAAATATTTGTAGTAGATGATGAGGTTTTTTATCTCAATATTCTAGAACAACATATACGTAATCTAGGTTATGAAACGATAACCACCTTTAACAACGGTACGGATTGCCTCAATCAAATAACAGGAAAACCAGATGTAGTATTCTTGGACTACAGCATGGACACGCTTACAGGATATGATGTATTGAAAAAAATAAAAAGATATGATCCTAACATATATATCGTCATGATTTCTGGACAAGAAGATATTAAGTCTGCTGTGGATACTCTAAAACATGGAGCATTTGATTATATCCAAAAAGGGGATATGGAAGAAGAAAAAATCAAACATGTTTTAGAAAGAATACTAGAAGTAAAAGAGCTTTTAAAGCAATCCAACCCAAATTTTCTTAGAAAATTCCTTCAAATTTTTTAAAAATGAGACAGCTTATACTAATAGCTTGCATAGCCATATTTCTTTCTTCATGCAAGACCACAAACTTATTCATGGAGCCAAAACCTGAACGAAACTCAGAAGTGGCCATATTGGACAGCACATTTTTGTTCAATCCAGATTATCAATATCATATTAGAAAAAATGACAAAATAAGTATCAGTGTATGGGGACAAGATGAATTAAGTGTTGGCTCTACCTATGTTATTTATAATTCCAATGAAGTCTATGGAAAATGGTTGATGGTTGATGCAGAAGGAAACATTGAAATTCCCAAAATTGGAACCTACAATGTATTGGGTGCATCTGTAATAGAACTAAAAAAATCATTAAAGCTAATATTCAGTAAATGGTTGGTAAACCCCATAATAGATGTCAAAATATTAAATAAAGAGATAACAGTTTTAGGGGAAGTAAGAGACCCCCAAGTTATTAAGATAGATAAAGATCATAATACATTATTGGAAATGATAGCCCATTGTAAAGGGCTTGATTTTTATGCCAACATAAAATATATAAAAATATTTAGGCAAGAAGGAGAGCATGTACGGGTAGCCAATATTGATTTGAGTAAATCTGGCAGTTTTTCACATAAAAATATTCAATTGCACCCTGGTGATGTTGTAGTAGTACCCTCTAAAAAATATAAAGAATTTGATAAGCGAGTAGCAACCATTATTCCGTTTACAACCACCATTACTGCAGCAGCAATACTCTTGGGAACTTTTTAAAAACTAAACAACCATGGAAGAATATATTAGAATATTTAAACCTTATTTAAGAGGATTCCCAATCATCATATTGGCAATGCTAATGGCTTTCTTTTTATCTAAGAAATACCTTAGTTATGTTACGCCAATGTATGAAAGCACTGCAAAACTTAAACTTGCCGATGTTAGTAAAGGGGTGACCGGTAGTAATCTGTTTAAAGACTTGGACGTTTTTGCAACATCCAACAGAATAGCGGCGGAGATAGAGGTAATTAAATCTGAAGTATTGTTGAATAAAGTATTTGATGAGCTGGATTATGAAATTGAAATATTTAGAAAAGGGAAAATCAAGGTTGTGGAACTCTACGGTCAATCACCAATTACAATTGAATATACTGAAGCTGATAAGAGTGCTTATGATAAATTATTTGATTTAAAAATAATAAACGAGCAACATTATAAACTGACTGACCCTAACAGCAAACAAACCCTAAATGGAAAGCTGGGCGTTACTTTGGCTCTGCCCAATATAGCCCTGTTGATTTCTTTGAATGATTCCCTTTTATATGAAAATCCGCATATAAACATATTGGATAACTACCAGTTTAAAATATTGAGCCGTCAAAAATTGTTGAACACAGTTCAAAAAAACTTGGACATTACCGCAGTTGATAAAGATGTACCTATTATTAGAATCAGCTATAAGTCCGCAAACCCAATAAAAGCATCAAAATTGGCGGACAAACTTACCAGGGTCTATATTAAAGACTACATAGAAAACAAGCACAGAGCTGCCAATATAACCGTTGATTTTCTTATTGATAGAATTAATGAAGTAGTACATAAATTATCTGCTTCTGAACAAAATATTCAAAATTTTAGGGATGAAAAAAGCATTACCAACATTACCCAGGAAACAGAAACAGATTTAAGGCAGCTTGCCCAATTGGAAATTCAACAGACCAATCTTAAAATGAACCTTGAGGCCATTCAAGATTTAGAGAACTATATAAAAGAAGGGAAAGATAATTTTTTGGATCTGGCTCCTAATTTTGAAGCTTTCACCTATTTGTTATCTACAGAAATGGTGAAAAATATAAAGGCATTACAGGCTGAAAAAAGAGATTTATTATTGATTTATACACCAGAGGATGAGAAAGTAAAAGCTACAGAAGGAAAAATCAAGGATATTACAAGTTATTTGTCTGAAAGTGTTAGCAATACAAGAAAGAATTTAGAAATAAAATATAAGAATTTAAGTGATAAAATTGAAGCTACCCGACAATTGTTCATTGGAATTCCCAATAAGGAAAAAGTATTGAAAATTTTAAATCGTGAATTTGAGATTTACCAACAATCATACACTTTTTTAAATGAAAAGAAAATGGAAGCTGAGATAGCCCAAGCAGCAAAAATAGCCTTTCATAGAATAATTACCCATGCACAGGTTCCCCAAAAATCTGTTTCACCAAATAGAACGGTCATAATTATTGTAGCCGTACTGTTCGGGATGTTGTCGGCAATACTATTGATATATATGGTCCATTTGCTAAAAGGAAAAGTGAATGATGAATATACGGTGGAATCCAATTCACTTATTCCCATAGTCATGCTTACACCAGTTTTAAAAGGTAAACAGGAGATTGAAAGCCATTTTCAACAACAAGCCGTACAATTGGAG
>CAYNLI010000189.1:0-3192 GCA_964398035.1 uncultured Flavobacteriaceae bacterium
TAACAAGCATGGCACTGTTCTTTGTGCTGATCGGCAATGCCCAGGAGGTTAAGTTAAAAAGGGCAAATCAAGATTATGATGACTATGCATACATAGATGCAGCAAAAGTATATGAACAAGTAGCAGAATCCGGATACAGATCGGAAGAGCTGTTCAAAAAACTGGGGAACACCCATTATTTTAAGGCCAACTATAAGGACGCAGAAAAATGGTACCAAGAGCTGTACAAATTGAATAAGGATATGTCATCCGAATATTTATTGCGGTTTTCACAGTCTTTAAAAGCTGTGGGCAAGGAAAAAGAAGCAGAAGAGATATATGATAGGTTCTTGGACAAGACTGGGATATTGAACGATGAATTTTCTTCGTCTTCGGATTATTTAAAGATTATAGCGAAAAACAGCGATAGATACCAGGTCAAGGCCTTGCCAATAAACTCCAATGGCACTGATTACGGTGCATTTGTACAGGATGATATACTGTATTTTTCCTCTACTAGAAACTTAAAAAGAAGGGGAGGGGTGGATACTTGGAGCGATGAAGCCTTTTTGGACATCTATAGCATTGAATACAACAAAAAAGAAGGTACCTATGGTAAGCCGAAGACCCTAAAAGGAAGCGTAAACACCAAGCTCCATGAGAGCTCCCCGATACTTACCAAAGATGGCAAGACCATGTACTTTACAGGAACCAATAGTACAGCAAAAATTAAAAAGGGCAAGAATGAAAAGGTCCAGTTAAAGATTTATAGAGCAACCAAGGTGGGAGACAAATGGAAGAACATTGAGGATCTATCCATCAATGGGGACAATTATTCAAATGTACATCCAGTTTTGGGACCATACGGGAAAAGATTGTATTTCTCATCAAACATGCCTTCTACTATAGGGCAAACAGATTTATTTGTTGCAACCATAAATGCAGATGGCACTATGGGGAAACCAAAAAATATGGGGCCAAAGATCAATACAAAAGGGCGGGAGTCTTTTCCTTATATCACAGAGGACAATGAACTTTATTTCTCTTCAGATGGTCATTTTGGCCTTGGGGGGTATGATGTTTTCTACATCGATTTAAAAACGACGGGAATGCAGCTTTTAAATGTAGGCATGCCCGTTAATGGTCCTGCCGATGACTTTGCCTTTTCAATAGACAATACCACCAAGAAAGGCTTTTTTAGTACAAACAGGGAACAGGTGGACAATATCTATGGTCTTACGGAGACTAGACCAATCAGTGAACTTCTTGAAGCTGTATTGATAGGTGTGGTTATAGATAAGGATACGGGGAAGCCCATAAAAAATGCTGACATAGCAATAACCAGTAGTGATAAAAACAATAGCTATGCTGTTACAACTGATGAAAATGGGCAGTATGCAGCGACCATAAATAAATTCAACACACATACCATCACTGTGGCCAAAAAGGAATATGACACAACGGATGGTTTTATAGCCAAGGGGCAAGATAAATACCAGATGGATTTTCAATTGGTACGCAATGTATTGGCTGTGAATACAAACAGTGAAGCCAATGGTAGAGTGGATTTATCCGATATTTTGAACATCGAACAGATCTATTTTGATTTTAACAGCTCTTTTTTAAGGGATAGATCCAAAGTAGAACTGGAGAAGATTTCAGTGGCCATGAAGCAACAGCCGAAACTGAAAATTGAAATTTTCGCCCATGCAGATAGTAGGGGAGATGACAAATACAATGTTTGGCTATCTGAAAGAAGGGCAAGAAGGGCTAGGCAATATTTAATAAAAAGTAAAATTGACCCATCAAGGATCGTCTTTAAGGGATATGGGGAATCAAGGCCCATGAACGATTGTATGAATAATGTTGATTGTACAGAAGCTGAGCACCAACAAAATAGAAGAATTGAATTTATAATATTGAGAAATAAATAGTACAGGAACAAGAACCTAACTTATGAATGACAATAATAAGGAACGGTAAGGACATAGTGGTTGTTTTCATCATTTGGGCGCAATGTAATTTTAGTTGATTTGGCATTGCTTGATGTAGCAAACATTTGTTAGGGGAAGGATTATTGGGTTAAGCCCTTCCCCTTTATTAAAAGAAAGAGTAGAATGAAATATAGATATCATGAAAATAAATCATTGTGATTTTGGGGAATTTATAGTGTATGAAAATTATATCATTGGTATGATTAATGAAGGAATTGTTTTTGGGAAAAAAGAGCATGAAGTACTCTTGGAAATATGTGGCGAGCATTATAAAAATTGTCCATTTGGATATATTTCTAATCGAGTCTATTCCTATACCATTGATCCAATGATTTATATAAACATGTCTACCCATGACAATTTTATTGCCATAGCCGTTGTCTGCAACAATAATAGAATGGTAGAACAGATCAGTAAAATTGAGAAGTTGTTCTTTGATAAGCACTTTGCATATTTTGACAATTTAAATGCTGCCCAAGAGTGGATTTCAAAGTTAGTAGTTCCCCAAAAAGAAAAAAGTGAAATTTAATAAGTGTTGTCAATATACAGTATATGATAAAATATAAGTCAGAGGGAGAAAATTCTATTTTTTTCTAAAGAAAAACAAAAGCAATAAACCCAAATTTATTTAATAACAACCAACTATCATGAAAAAACAATGTTTTGCAATTAGTCTAATTCTATGGATGTTTTCCTCACCAATACGTGCACAGGAGACTATGAAAACGGCAAATAATAAGCAAACAGAAAAAAGCTATATAGAAGATGTGAGATTATATGTTGAAATGTTGAAATCCACGTACAGTTCCGATGAGCTTTTTGAAAAACTTGGGGATATTCATTATTTTAACAATGACCATATAGAGGCAACCAAATGGTATGACAAATTATATGAATCAAAAAACGGGATGATGAGCCCAGAATACTTGTTAAAGTATTCAACATCTTTGAAAACTGTTGGGAATGAGATTCTGGCCGCTAAAATCTATGGTGAATTCATGAATGTTTCTGGGAACATAATTGTTGCTTTTTCTTCTTTTTTGAATGACCCGAAAAGTAATAAAGAGAATATATCTGGGTCAAATGATGAATTTTTGCCTATACCCGAACAAGGTAATGATGGTCTGGTAGAAACCGAATTTGAGGATGCCCCCAACTATAATCATTATGGAAGAAGAAGAAGAGTTTCAGGAAGAAAAAATAACCAAAAAAACACATC
>CAYNLI010000190.1:0-3069 GCA_964398035.1 uncultured Flavobacteriaceae bacterium
TACTGCTTGTAACATTTACATTATAGGTCACCCCTATTCCTTGGCCACGGCCACGCGTTTTGGTTGTAATCATGATAACCCCATCCTTGGCACGAGAACCATAAAGTGCAGCCCCTGTGGCTCCTTTTAATATGGTCATGCTCTCTATATCATCTGGGTTGATGCTTGAAAAACCATCTCCTCCATCAGAATAGACACCACCACTGTTTGAGCCAACTTCTGAGCTGGAACTTCCAGGACTTGTTCCAAAACTAGTATTATCAATAGGAACACCATTCACTACTATCAGTGGATTATTTTGCCCTGATATAGAAGATTGTCCACGAATACGTATTTTGGAAGACCCACCAGGGCCGCTACTTAAAGAAGAAACATTTACCCCCGCCACTTTACCTTGCAGCGTATTCATGAAATTAGTAGATCTGTTTACATTGATCTCATCTGCATCTACTTGTGCTATGGAATACCCCAATTTCTTGGTCTCTCTTTTAATTCCCAAGGCGGTGACCACTACTTCGTCCAAGCCTTGGGCGTCTTCAGTCATCTGTACATCTATGGTTGTATCTCCCCCAACTGTTCTGCGCACACTTTTCATTCCTATATAGGAAAAAATAAGCACATTCTCGTTCGAGCTTACTTCAATGCTGTAATTACCATCAAAATCAGATGTTGTTCCTGTTGAAGTTCCTTCTATGTATATGGAAACACCAGGTAAAGGCTGTCCTCCTTCCTCGTCAACAACTGTCCCGCTTACCATTCGTTGCTGATCTAATTGTTCTTTCTTAATCAAGAAAGCACCTTCATAATTTTCTTGAAGATCCATTTTACGTTTTAGAATAATCTGTTTCCCATATATTTCATAAGTAATGGGAGCTCCTAAGAATACATTTTCTAAAATTTTTGGAATAGATTCATTTTTAAAATTAACAGAAATAGTTCTCTTATAATCAACTTCTTTGTCATTGTACAAGATTTTGTATTCTGTTAGTGATTCTACTTTTTTTAGAACCTTTTCAACACTTGCATTCTCTAATTGAAATGTGATTTTTTCGTTCTCGACATAGCTATTTGCCTGAATTTGAAAAAATGAGATGATAAGTAGAGAAATGGTTAGTTTCATTTTTAGATTAAGCTGAAAAGGATAAGGAATTATCTTCCTTAACTTTTTTAAGTTTTTCATATCTTTGAATTGATTTTAGGTTGTTTAATATTTAGTCTTAAATAACTTTAAACACAATCGGGAAATGTGCCAGCATTTTCCGATTTTTTTATTAAGACATTTTCATTATCAATAAGCTTTATGTCATATATAAATTATTTAGGGTTGTTAGTTAATTAAAATTTCATTTTCGTTTATTTTATAATCTATTTTATAATTTTTACTAAATGCGGAAAGCACTTCCTCAATAGTTTCAGAATCAAAACTGGCAGTGAACAGTTCTTCATCTAACTGCTTATTATAATTAGTTATGGAAACGTTATAGTGTCTTTCCAATTTTTTTAAGATATCCTTGAAAGCTATATGGTTAAAAGTGATTTTTCCACGCATCCATTCTGTATAAATAGAGGTGTCCACTTCTTCTACGACAATGTTTTTCTCGATTTTATCCCATGTTGCCTTATGACCTGGATTTAACATTGAAGCATTTTCAGCACTAAACTCTGCTCCTCTTTTAAACAAACCAACTGAACCTTCCAATAATACTGTATTAATATTGGAATCCTCTTTGTATGAGGAAACAACAAATTTTGTTCCATACACCCTCACATTTAATTCGCTAGTATTTACCAAAAAGGGGTTCTCTGTGTCTTTAGCCACATCAAAATAAGCTTCCCCATTTAAAAAAACCTCCCTGTTTTTTCCTTTTATAAACTCAACAGGGTATTTAAGTGAAGTCCCAGAATTTATATAAACCTTTGTGCCATCTGACAATACAACTTGAAATTTTTTGCCATAAGGCACTTTAAGCGTATTATAGACCATTTCTTTTGGTGTAATGATCCCTTCCGATTTTTTTTCAGAAAAACTATAATCTTTTATATTTTCATTAGCGTTTTCGTTGTCCCCTGAAAACACTTCTATACTCCCATCTTCTAACTGCAAAGTAACCATACCTTCAGTAGGCACAATCTTATTGTTCTCTGATTTTTCATTAAAACTGAGTTGAAAAATATATCCAACACCTAAAAATAGAATTCCTATTGCTGCATATTTTAAAACTGAATTGAAATTAAGTCGATAATACAGTTTTTTATCCTTTCTTATTTTGTTGAGTAAATCCTTCTTTGACTTTTCTAAATTATATTCACTCATACAGCTATTGGTTGCATAATTAATTTTAATATAAGTTTTGAATTCTTCTGCATTCTTGGGTGCTTCAACCCATTTTGACAAGACGTCAAATTCAGTCGCAGTTATAGAATTAGTTAAATACTTAACTAATATTTTTTCAACTTTTGAAGATTTCATACTTATAGTTCTCATATATTATTACGTTCCCAATACACAATACCCTAATATTTTATTATTATTTTTTATATATTGACAGTTATTTCAATGTATTTTTAATTATTTCGTAAGAATGAAGAATGATTTTGAAGACAATACGGTCTTAATAAACCAATTGAAAAGAGGCAATGAAAAGGCTTATTCTTATCTATTAAATTGTTACCACCATAGGTTGTGTGTGTATGCAAATAGTTTGATAAATGACAAGAGCATAGCTGAAGATATTGTACAAAACGTATTTGTTAGAATATGGGAGAAACGTAAGAACCTTAAAACACATTTTTCAATAAAGAGTTTTTTGTACAAATCCGTTTACAATGAATTTATAGACCAGAATAGAAAACGCATATCCGTTACCGCTTTAGAAAAAAAATATATTGATGCTTTAGGCAACATTGTTAAAGAGGATAATGATGCTCTAGAAAAGCTTTTTTCAATGGTTCAAAAAGAGATTCAAAAACTACCTCCAAAATGCAGAATGATTTTTTTATTAAGCAAAAAAGAAGGCTTGAGCAATATAGAAATTGCAGAACACTTGGATCTATCCACTAAAACAATAG
>CAYNLI010000191.1:0-3059 GCA_964398035.1 uncultured Flavobacteriaceae bacterium
TTTTTTAAAGATGCTTCCAAACTGTATGTCCTTTACATCGGTCAAGAAATATATCAATGCCAGCGCTATATTTGCCCACCCTGCTGTAACCAATACAAAACTACTGCTCCACAAGGCTTTGTTGATTGGGAAAACCATGTCCCATATATGGCCCACTACAAGAAGAGCTATACCTACCCCTACTAACAAAACTTCTTTCTTTTGCCTTTTGGAGACCAATATTAACCCTGTGAAAATCCCAAGCAAGGAAGATGCAATAGAGGGTAGAGAACTCAATAAACCTTCAGGATCATAATCAGCTTTATAGTTGTGTGATCCAAAAACCATAACATCCAAATAATTTGCAAGGTTGTTTGGCGCCCTGTCCAAGGCAGATTCCACCCCTCCAACGGGAATCAAAGTCATCATCGCCCAATACCCCAATAAAATTGCAACACAAATGCCAATTAATGCCTTCCAATTAAAATTGATAAACAATATGGCGGCAAAGAAAAATACTACTCCTATTCGCTGTAAAACTCCTGGAAATCTAATGTCTGCAAAATCCTTAAAAAACGGAAAACTCAAAGTGAAAGCTCCTAGAAACAATCCCAACCCTATTAATTTTAAAGTTCTAACACTAATTTTCTTATAGGTGTCACTGTTGGTTTTTTTATTTTTATATGCAAAAACAATGGATGTTCCCACAATGAACAGAAAGAACGGGAATACCAAATCTGTTGGTGTGTACCCATGCCAACTGGCATGTAAAAAAGGCGCATAAACATTGGACCAATTTCCAGGGGTATTTACCAAAATCATTAAGGCTATGGTTAGTCCTCTAAAAATATCTACTGCAATAATTCTGTCTTTCATGTGTCTAAAATTTTGTCATTGGTAAAATATTTCAAAATTTGAGAACCTATGTAACCACTAGTTACACTCATTCTCTCATAATCGTTTTTATAAGATATTGTCTTTCATTTTGTTCCATACTTTGGCAAGTGACAATCCTGAAACTAGCGCTATGAGCGTTAAACTAATTGCATAGGTAGTTTCTCCATAAATCCAATAGCCCGTTGCAAACATGCAGGAATATATTAAGATACAACCCAACAACATGGCTAAAAGTCCTGAAGGCACACTCCATTTTTCATTTGAAACAATAGTCTCTACATTATCTTTCTTGGCATCGTTAATTACTTTTGCCCAGCCTGGCCCACCTGGTTGTATTTTTTTATAAAAACTGCGCAGCACATCTTTACTTTCCGGTTGGGTCATATATGTAGCTGCCAACCAAATAATACTGGTGATCAATACCACAAAAAGATATTCGGTCCAATCTGGGAAAATTCCTGTTTTAGGAGCAAAAAAGAATGCCCCTATAGGAGTTAACTTCAATGTGATTGAAATTATCCCTGAAGCAAACATTGCGGTAATCTCACTCCATGCATTGATACGCCACCAAAACCAGCGTAAAATAAAAATTAGCCCTGTGCCTGCTCCAAAAACCAATAATACCTCAAACAATTGCAAGGCATTTTGCAATAACAAGGCCAATGCAGCACTAAAAATCATTAGAACCACTGTTGACAACCTGCCGACTGCTACCAACCTTTTCTCCGAAGCATTGGGATTGATCTGTTGTTTATAAAAATCAAATACAATATAGGAGGAGCCCCAATTTAATTGTGTTGAAATGGTACTCATATAAGCAGCAATCAAAGAGGCCAAAACCAAGCCCAATAAACCGCTCGGCAGTTTGGTCAGCATGGCAGAATAGGCCAAATCATGACCCAACTTATCATCGGCAATATTTGGAAAAGCTTCATGGATGCTCGCTAAATCTGGAAAAACGACCAAAGATGCCAATGCAACCAAAATCCAAGGCCATGGACGTAAAGCATAATGCATAATATTAAAGAAAAAAGTTGCTGCAATAGCGTGATTTTCATTTTTGGCAGCTAACATACGTTGGGCAATATAGCCCCCACCTCCAGGCTCGGCCCCTGGGTACCAGGAACTCCACCATTGTACCGCCAAGGGTATAATAAATAAAGTTATTAAAGCATGTTTATTGCTGAAATCTGGTAAAATAGAGAGTTTATCCGCTACATTTTCATTGGCCAAAAGAGCTTCAATCCCTCCAACTTCAGGTATGTTCACCAAATAATAAGCGGCGCCAATTGCACCGCCCATGGCTACAAAAAATAAAATAAAATCGGTGTAAATAACGCCTTTAAATCCGCCTAAAGCGCTAAAAACAACTGTAATTAAACCAGCGCTGATCACTGTTTGCCAAGGTTCTAGACCCAACATAATCCCCCCTATTTTAATAGCTGCCAATGTTACACTTGCCATAGTGATCACATTAAAGATAACCCCTAAATAAATGGCTCTAAACTTTCGTAAAAAACTCCCGGGAGCACCACCATAACGCAATGCATAAAATTCTAAATCTGTATTTACATTAGATTTTCTCCAAAGTTTGGCATAGACAAAAACAGTCAATAATCCTGTGAGCAAAAAGGCCCACCATACCCAATTTCCTGATACGCCATTGGTTCTTACAATATCCGTTACCAAATTGGGCGTGTCTGTAGAAAAGGTCGTAGCGACCATGGAAACTCCTAACAACCACCATGGCATTGTTCTTCCTGAAAGAAAAAATTCCGTTGAATTTTTACCAGATTTCTTAGAAACATAAATCCCTATAGAAAGGGTTATGGTAAAAAACAATATAATTAATGTGTAATCTAACGTACTTAATTCCATAATTTAGTTTTGGTGGTGGTTAAAGATATCATTTTTTGAAATACTTTTGTCTCTTGTTATTAAACCTTGTTTATGATCCTTGCCTCTGTCCCTGAAATTTCTACCACATCATGGGTGCTGGCCTTTATTGCAGCCTTTATAATAGGTATTTCTAAAGCTGGCCTTAAGGGAATCGCCATTATCATAGTCACCCTAATGACCTTTGCTTTTGGCGCAAAAGAATCCACTGGTTTAATAGTCCCAATGTTGGTTGTTGGTGATATTTTCGCCGTTTTTTATTACAACAGACATACACAATGGAAGCA
>CAYNLI010000192.1:0-3035 GCA_964398035.1 uncultured Flavobacteriaceae bacterium
ACCAATATTTAGGTGCAAAAGATGGTGTGCCACTTAAATTATCTTGCTCTAACTGTCCAAAATTTCCGTTTCTACTTTGTTCATACCCTCCTGTCCTAAACACTGCATCAAAAACATTGCTTACACTGGCGAATACGCTTATATATTTTCCATTGACCAACCAAGATTTTCCTCCTACCAAATTAAATAAGTAAAAATTATCCAGCTTTTGTTGTGCTAACAATCTATTTACATTTTCTTCTGTTGCATTGGGGAATGGCTGCCCTGTTTCTGGGTCTAAATAAAAACTCTGCGTTCTGGTAATTGTAGAAATATTAGCATAATTGTTCGCCAAATAATTGGCTGTTGCTCCCACCCACCAATATTTGGGATCTCTATATCCCACTCCAAAAGCCATGGCTTTTTGTGGGCCTTGTGCTAGTTTGTAATCTTTAATATTGGCAATTCCTAAATCAATGTTCCCTTCTAGATTAATTAAATCTTCTACCGCACCAGCCGTATCAAAGTTTATAGTAATAGAAGGGTCGCTCGCATACAGATATTTTGATATTGCTACAACTGCCGTTAATTTTACACTGGATGATGCTTGGTATTCCAATCCCACCTCTGTACCAAGATGTAATTTATCTAAATCAGTTATCACTTCCTGAACAAAATCTGACCCTACGCCTGCATCCACAAAAAAGAAGTTTACGTCTGTTGTGTTCTGAAAACGAGTATAAAAACCTGTAACCCTCCCCGTTAGTTTAGGTAGACGAATAAAATAGTTTAAATCAGCTGTTAATATTTTTTCGCTCTGGATATTAGGGACAACAGTATTATTTTCTCTTGGGTTGATGAAAACATTCTGTAAAACTGGCGACCTATTTATATGTGCTGCATTTGCCCTTAACCAATGCCTGCCTGTAATTTTGTATTCCAATCCTCCTTTTATTCCATAATTGGAAAAATTAACTTCTTCACTTTTTCCATATGAATTGTCTGAGAAACGTTCATTGAGAAACAATCCATTTCTTTCATAACTGGTATTGGAATATTTTCCCGAAACAAAAGCTTTCCAAGTGTTGCTAGTATATTTTAGCTGAGCAAAGGCATCAAATTGGTTTGAATTTATTTTATAATGGTAATTGAACAACTCATTTTCTGTTTTGGAAGTAGAACCATTTACATCATTTTCAGTATCAGAAAATGGGTCAATATCTTCATGGAAATCAGCTCCCAATATATCTTTAATTTCTGCATAATTATCTGATTTCAACTTCTTATAGGTTGCTCCAAAATCTAGCTTAAATTTATCATTCAGCTTAAGGTTTATTATACTATTTATAGTAAATTGATTATCAGCTACCACATCATCATATAAAACATAGCTTGCTTTTCCATTATTTGCTTCGTTTAGATTTGCAACATAAAGGTTTTCCCAATTCCATTGAGGCTGCTCTAAAAAACTATCTTTTGCTATATTAGCGCCAACAAAATTAGCTCCTATAGAACTATTGATATAGAAACTGGGCAAATAGCGATAATAAGTAGGGTCAGGATTTGTGGCATTGTAATATCCCAATCTACTTCTTGCATGTCTACCTGTCTGATATGCAATTCCTGTATTAATATTTAATTTATCTGACTTGTAATAGTGATTCAATATGAAAATGGGTTCTACTATTTTTCTTTCTCTAGAATTTCTAATATCTCCATTTTGCAGGCCCCAATATGGATTGTATTTTCTCCCTACAAGCTCAAAAACTTCTTCTGTAGTTGCAGAAGAACGTCCTCTTCGATTGGATGCCAAAATAGAAGTAAGGCTTATGGAATGCTTTGCATTAAATTTAAATTCCAAGGCTCCAAAAAAAGAATAGGCATCATAGAGTGTTCCATCTACATAACCTCTTTTTGCCCATCTCCTTGAAGCAGAAAATGCATAACCCAATCCGTTTTTCTGCATTCCAGAATTGTATGTTGCCATTAGCCTCCCTGCATAGGTCCGGTTGGAATAGGAGGTAGACAATCTTGTTCCTGAGCGAAGACCAGAAGGTCTTGTATCAATATTGGTTGTTCCTAAAATACCTCCAAAATTATAATTTGATGCGCCTAAACCATTTGTGAATTCTTGGTTTCTGGTGACATCATTCAACCCTCCCCAGTTGTTCCATTGTGGACGACCATCATACATTTTGTTCATGGGAATTCCATTGACTAGTACTTGACCATTTTGGGAGTCATATCCGCGAACCCTAAAAAATGCTTGGCCAAAATCAAACGCTGCCCTATTAAGAAAGATATCTTTTGTAGCTTGCAATAATCCAGAAGACATAGAGACACTCTCATCATCAGACAAATCAGCATCCGTCAAAGTGATGAGATTGTCTGCCTTCTCTTGAGTAATATCCTTTTCCAAATAAAGAACTCCCAAATCTAAAGATTTGCCTTCCAATACAATAGGTATTCTTTTTGATGTGTAATCTTGAGTATGAACAAGAAGTATATAATCCCCTGTAAAAGAATTCTTTATTGTAAATTTTCCTTCCGAATTGGTACTGGTAGAAATCTGAGTTCCTTCAATTGAAACTATACTGTTCAACACAACTGACTTTGTTTTCCCATCAATAATCTGTCCTGTAATAATGTACCCTTCTTGTGCAATACTTATTTCAAAAACTAAAATAACTAGAAAGAAAAATTTTCGCATTAAAACTGGTTTACTGATAACAATCTAAAATGAATACGTGTAAAACTAAGTCTTTTCATAAAAATAATTTCCTTATATAGAAATTATTTTTATAATTTTGAACAGAATTTTAGTTATTGTTTCCTTCTAATTAAAAACATTATCAGTGAAAATTAAATCAACATTGCTTCTTCTTCTGATCTCTTTCTTTGTTCATTCACAAGAAAAAAAGAAGTATAAAGTAAGAACTATAGCCTTTTATAATGTTGAAAATCTTTTTGACACCATAAACAATCCCTTGACTTTTGATGATGACCGTACCCCAACAGGAAAAGACCATTGGAACACTGAGAGGTACAATCATAAA
>CAYNLI010000193.1:0-3030 GCA_964398035.1 uncultured Flavobacteriaceae bacterium
GTGGTATGCTGGGTGATGATAAGGGAATCCCTAAAATTGCCTGCCCAATGCACAAGAAAACTTTTTCCTTGGAAACAGGAGAAAACTTAAATGGCGATTTAGACGCTATAGCCACATATCCGGTAAAAGTGGAAGATGACTTTGTTTTTATAGGTTTTTCTGAATAGCTTTGAGGAAAACCAAAGTTTATAAATGATGATAGCATCTGAAAAGTTGATAAAGTCCTTCAAACTATTTGATGAGGCTAACAGTCAAGACCCAAATAAAGAAGAACACAAAGGACAAGAATATCCCAAAGAGTTGTTGTACGCTATTCGTATGACCGAAAAGCTAAACGATTTTGCTCCCAATGCTTCTGAGATATTGCAGTTAACCGCTCGTTGCCAACATATTTGCCGATGGAAAATTCCAAGAGACTCATATCCAATGAACAGGGAGGGCTATTTACAATGGCGACAAGATTTAAAAAAATTCCATGCTAAAAAGGCAGATGAGATTTTAAAGGAAGTGGGTTATGATAAAGAAGCTATTGAGGAAGTCGCTTTTTTATTGCAAAAGAAACAACTAAAGAAAAATCAAGAAACCCAGACCTTGGAAGATGTGATTTGTTTGATTTTTTTGGAATTCTATTTTGAAGATTTTGCTCAAAAGTATCCAGAAGACAAAATGATTGATATTGTTCAGAAAACTTGGCGTAAAATGTCTAAAAAAGGTCAAGATGCTGCCTTGCAATTGCCATTGTCCAAAAATTCCTTAGCTCTTATTTCCAAGGCAGTTATGGGGTGATGCCTTATCTTTGTTTATTAATTATATTTCATGACAAGTAGCAAGCGCCAACAACCTCTGGATACGTCTACCTTTTTAAGGATGAGAAAGTGGTATTTATTGGCTTTGGCCGCTATTGCCATAACCATTGTAATTGCCCAAATCCTTATTCAATTACATTTAAATTCTCAGTTAGATGATTCCAGGGTTATAAATGTAGCTGGGAGACAGCGTGCCTATAGTCAAAAACTGGTCAAAGAAGTCTTGTTGCTTAAAACAGTAGGTTCTACTGCTGAGAAAGACATGATATTGTCTGAAATAGACATTACGTTAAAAATTTGGAAAAACTCTCATGATGGGCTACAATTTGGGAGTGCAGAACAAAGCCTTCCAGAAGAGGAAAACAAAGAGATTCTTGGACTGTTTAATCAAATTTCCCCACATCATGATGCCATGGTGTCAGCTGTAGAGAATATTGTTTCCCAAACAAAAGCTAATGAAAATATACCTGATGATTATGATAAGGATGTGAGTGTTCTTTTGCAAAAGGAGCGTATTTTTTTAAACCTAATGGATCATATTGTAAATGGATATGATGGGCAGAGTAAAGAACAGTTGCAGAAATTAAAATATAAGGAGTATTTGCTTTTGACCATATCATTGGGAATACTTCTTTTGGAAATCTTCTTTATTTTTAGACCACTCTCCATTCACATAAGAAATACAATAAAGAACCTTATAAAGAGTCAGCAGAAATCTGATAAAAGTGCAAATAAAATCAAAAAGTTATATGCTGAAAAAGAGAAGTCTTTAAATGCCTTGAAAGAACTCAATTTTGTAATAGACAATGCAGCTCTTTTTGCCAGTGCCAAAAGTGATGGCAAGATTGTCTTTATGAGTAAAAAATTCTTAGAGCTTTTAGGTCTTTCGGAGGAAGATTTAAATCTGCCCTTATCAGAAATATTGACTACAGATGAAGGACAACAACAGTATCTTAGGGATGTGTTGAGGATAAGAAAGAAAAGCATTCGGAATGAAGAAATTAATATTAAAACCAGAGACGGCAATGATATGTGGTTGGATATGTCCATTATCCCCATGTATATGTCCAGCTCACAGCAAAGTATTCTTATTCTTTGTTCAGACATAACACAACGTAAAAACACACAGTTAAAAGTAGAACAATTAAGTAAGGAGAGGCATGAAGAGGATTTAAGGCGAAAACAAATACAAGCTGGGCAGATCGTTGAAGGGCAAGAGGAAGAACGCAAGCGTATAGCAAAAGATATCCATGATGGCATAGGTCAAATGCTGACCGCTCTTAAGTTTAATATTGAGTCTATTGATTTGAATCAAAAGGATAAAACCGTTGAAAAAATAGCATATATAAAACAACTTACATCAGATCTTATAAAAGGAGTGCGTACAGCAACTTTTAATTTAACACCTCCAAAACTTAGCGACCATGGTATTTTTCCTGCATTACAGAAAATGACATCGGAATTATCTAAATTAACAGGGAAGAATATTTTATTTGAAAATAGATCAAATGAAAACATTCGGTTTAATTCTTTGGCAGAAACCAATATCTATAGGGTGTCCCAAGAAGCTGTGAACAACGCCATAAAATATGCCGATTCCAATTATATTTTATTGACCATAAATTATATTGATGATATTTTAAGCATAGTGATCGATGATGATGGGAAAGGTTTTGATGATGCTATTCTTAAAGAAGCTCCTAAGAATAATAGTGAAGGAGGTATGGGACTCTTTTTTATGAAAGAGCGAATAGGGTACATCAATGGAAGGCTGTTCATTAATTCAGAACTTGGAAAAGGAACAAGGATCACCATAAATTATCAAACAAAAGAATTTGAAACAATACATGGAGAGGAATAATTTATATCCTATTTTTTTAAAGGTTTCCCAACTGAACGTGCTTATAGTTGGAGGGGGAAATGTTGGTTTGGAGAAATTGACATTCTTGCTTAAATCCAGCCCAGATGCCAATGTACAAATAGTGGCCTTGACTTTTTTACAGGAAATTTTGGATTTTGCTAAAACGGCCAATATAAGTATTACAAAAGGGGCGTATGGTAAAAAGTATTTAAATGGGAAACATATGGTCATTGCCTGTACAGATGATGTTTCTGTCAATGAACAGGTATATCATGATTGTAGAGAAAACAATATATTGGTAAATGTGGCGGACAATCCTCCGTTCTGTGATTTTTATATGGGTGGCATTGTGACCAAAGGCAA
>CAYNLI010000194.1:0-2972 GCA_964398035.1 uncultured Flavobacteriaceae bacterium
AGATAGGGTTTATCCCATTCACCAATAACGCCTAATCGCTTAAACTCTGCCTTTTGGATATTTACCTGTTTATCTGCATATTCCCTACATTTTTGGCGAAAGGTTTTAGCATCAACTTTTTGCCCCACTTTTCCAATTTTTTTCTCAACCTGAATCTCAATTGGCAAACCATGACAATCCCAACCAGGAACATAGGGTGCACAATAACCTGACATGAGTTTAGATTTGACAATAATATCTTTAAGAATTTTATTGACTGCATGGCCTATATGAATAGAACCATTGGCATAAGGAGGTCCATCGTGCAAAATAAATTGCGGTCTATCTTTAGTAGCCTGTTGGATCTTTTGATATAAATTTTCTTTCTCGCACTTTTGCAACCAAATTGGTTCCTTTTGTGCCAATCCTGCTTTCATTGAAAATTTAGTTTTAGGTAGATTTAGTGTTTCTTTATAATTATTGCCCACGCAATGACTCCGTAGTTAGTTTGTTTTCTTCAAAAAATAGACGCGTTTTTATCACATCCTCTTTTATATGTCTTTTTAATTCGCTTAAAGTATTGAATTTTACTTCATTTCGCAATTTATGGTGAAATAAAACTTCAACATTTTGCCCATAAACTTGTTTATTGAAATCTAAAATATGAACTTCCAATATTTTATCCGTTCCACCAACAGTCGGCCTGGTGCCAATACTAGCAGCTCCCATTAATAATAACTGTGGTTTACTGGTAAATTTTACCATTACACAAAATATGCCTTCAATCAAAACATGTCTTTTGGTTAACTTGATGTTAATGGTTGGAAAGTCAAGCTCTCTGCCTAATTGTTGCCCTTTACTGACTTTTCCTATTATAGAATAATATCGACCCAAACATTGTTTAACAGAAAGGAACTCACCTTGCTTTAAAGTCTTCCTGATATGCGTACTGCTTATTCTTGTTTTATTCTTGCTAACAGTAGTAATGGAATCAACCAAAATCCCCAATGGCTGACAATAGCGCTTTAATGTATCAATATTTCCAGATCTGTTTTTACCAAACCTAAAGTCATCACCAATAATAATATGTCGCACCCTTAAGCCATCAATCAATACCTTTTGGATAAAGTCATGTGCACTGTATTGGGCCAACTTATGGTTAAAGTTAAGTATGCATAATTTATCCACACCCAGTTTTTCTATCAGCTTAAATTTATGTTTAAAAGGGGTTAAGATTAAAACCTGTTGTTTTTTATTAAAATACTGAAATGGTAACGGTTGCATAGTAACAACTATGGATTGTAAATCATTTTTTTGTGCAGATTGTGTGACCTGATTGATTAAGGTCTGATGACCAATATGTACGCCATCAAAGTTCCCAATGGTTAGAACAGATGATTGTTTTAATGGAGCGCTCTGTGGATAACGAATCAGTTTCAATTTAACACCATAAGGTTTTTTATTTTGATTTTCAACACAAGCAAAGTTATAAGGTAAACAAACAATCCAGCTGAAATGCATATTAACAAATTGAGAACCCGCCTATACCACAACAACTCAACCCAAATGCCCTGCATTGACAATATTAATGATAGGCATAACGCCATTACAATACTGGCTACAAACATCTTTAATGGTATTGACCATTGTATCGCTCTTGTTGGTAATATTTTTTGTTTAGATAATGCCCGATAAAGCAAAAATGTTTGCAACCAGCCAGATAACGCGCTGGCCAATGCCAAGCCAACATGCAATGCTACAAATTCAAAGTACCATAACACAGAAACTATAATAAAGTTAAAAGCCATATTTGACAGCATAGAAATAATGCCGATTTTTACTGGTGTTTTGGTATCTTTTCGAGAATAAAATGCAGGCAACAGAATCTTATTCAACACAAAAGCAGGCAATGCCAACATGTAGGCCATCAAACTTAAAGCCGTAAAATAGGCAGAATCAATAGTAAAGTTACCATATTGAAATAACGTAACAACAATCTCTTGCGCCAGCATGAACATCCCTACTGCTGCAGGAATGGCTATGAAAAACCCCAAATTCAAAGCCCAGCGCATGGTTTTTACAAATTGTTCACTATCATCCTTTGCAAACTGCCTAGACAGAGTAGGAAGAATGACAGTAGATATGGCAATCGCAAACACACCCAATGGAAACTCTAATAACCGATCAGAATAATATAAAAAACTCACACTGCCCACTACTGGTAACCACACAGCAATTAAAGTATCCATTAATAGATTAATCTGCGCAATAGATGAGCCAAATAAAGTGGGCAACATCAGTTTCATCACTTTTTTTATCTGAGGGTCATTAAATCCTAACTTTAAGTTTGGAAGCATACCCAAACGTATTAATGCAGGTATTTGGATAATGAGTTGTAATATCCCTGCAATGAGAACACCAATAGCAAGCGCCTTGATGGGAACGGCAAATGAATTCCTCAAATAGAAAGCACTGGCAATTAAAGAAACATTTAATAAGATAGGTGTTGCAGCGGGTAAAGCAAATTTATCATGTGCATTAAGTACCCCCCCAGCAAGTGCTACTATTGATATTAACGGCAAATAAAACAAAGTGAAACGCAGCATTTCTACAGATTGATTAAATACCTCTGGTTGCTGCTCAATCCACTTATAAGCAAAGATTGATAACACTTGAGGAGCAAAAATTTCCATCAACATCCAGACCACTAAAACCACTGCCAACAAACTGCCTGTGACGCGATCAACAAACAATTTTAGCATCTGTTTTGATTGCTGTGCTTTTATCTCATTCAAAACGGGCACAAATGCCAATGAAAAAGAACCTTCAGCAAATAGCCTACGCATAAAATTAGGAATTTTGAAGACCACATAAAAAGCATCCGTCCAGATATTAGCGCCAAAAAATCGAGCCACAACCATATCTCGAATAAAACCAGTTATTCGAGATATGAAAGTAAATATGCTAACAATTGCAGTTGTCTTAAGTAAACT
>CAYNLI010000195.1:0-2939 GCA_964398035.1 uncultured Flavobacteriaceae bacterium
TTTTTTAATAACATCTTTGTAAATCGGTTCAATCATTGAAAATGGCTCGTCTAACATTAAGAATGGATGGTTTAAGTTTCCTATAATCAGTAATTCAAGATAACGTAATTGTCCTAATGATAATTGTCCAACTTTTATTTTCTCAAAACTTGATACTTGTGGTGAATAAAAAATTTTGTTTTGATCTTCTCCGTTTGGAAAGAATAATGGAATTATAGCTCTTACTTTCTGTTCTTTCGGTAAGAATGTATCTTGAGGTAAATATGCTATCTTTTTTGAAGTAATAATATTCTTTTGAGAAATAGTTTCTGAATTTATTTTTATAAGAATTGAATCAGCTTTTACTGTTCCGAATATTAGTTTTAATAAAGTTGACTTTCCTGTTCCATTCCGACCAAAAATTCCAATTATTTCTCCAGTCTTACATTCAAGATTAATGTTTTTTAAAATGACTTTACTTCCGTAAGATTTCTTAAGGTCAGTTATTTCTAATAAATTCATCTATTTGGTTATTATATAAATTAGAAATATTAAAGAAGAGATAATCAGATTTAAAAACCACACTTTTTTTATGAGTTTACTCTTTGTAAATCCAAGATTATAATAGACATAGTATTCGTTTTTTTTGAAAATTTGAAAGCCTAAATAACCTATTAAAACTCCAAATGATGAGAAAATAACTACACTCCATAAAATTCCTGATATTAAACCAATAATCAATGAAAAAGGAATGTTGAACATATTAATATCCAAAAAGTATTTCCTAATGGCTTTACTGTACATTCTTTGTTATAAATTTACATATTTTGTATCTATGTGCTCCAATAAAGGGCTAAAAAATAGACCCTACCTATTTTCAATAAAATACGCTTTCAAACGTTTTAATTTTGGATGTGATTTTTCGGCGTACACCACATATTGGCACTTTTTAATACCCTCTATAGTATTAATTAATGCGGTATACTCACTTAGTTTGCTAAGAAAATCAGCATCATCTATGTTGAATATTTTTAATTGAGAAATACTGACTCCATTAAATAAAAACAACTTATAAAGAGTTTTAGGCGTTGTTATAAGAACATCGATACCCATGTAAATTTCAGACTTTTGCACATCAATATGTAGTTCGTCATAGCTAGCATATACACGAATAGAACTATATTTCGTGTATGTTAAAAATTCCTGGTACAGCGCTAAGACTTTTTCTTTGTTTTCTACAATAACAACGGCACGCGGAGCATTTCCTTCGGCCGAACAATTTAGCTTATGCAGGGTAGTCAGTATTAAGCTTGTTGTTTTTCCACTATCTTTTGGAGCTATGCAAAATATGTTTGAACCACTTTTTATAAGTGGAATTTTGGTTTTTTGAAAAGCGGTTGGTGTTTCTAAAGTATTGTGTTCAAGGGCTTCGCGTAAATGGGAATGTAGTTTTTTAAAGGGCATGCCAAGACAATTTATGATAAAGTAACGACGATAGTTCGTGTAATTTTATGGTGTAAATATACTGACTAAGAATGGTAAAGGCTTGCCTCTAAATCAAAAAAATGTAAGAATAGCCTAACCCTTGAGTAGAGGTTTTTGATTTTTTACCAGAGGGTTTAATTCTCCATGCCTGCTTTGAAATGATTTTTTCCATTTTCATACCCAGAAGTTCTGGACTTATTAGTAATATATATATTGAATTAGCCAATAGATTTTACTATGAAACAAAAAAGTGAAAAGCCAGCACCTTTCACTTTTTTAGTATTGTGTCCGTTTACAAATAAGAAAATTGCCGTTATTTAAAACCGATTCTCTTTAATTCTTTGTGACTTACTTTTATGGCCTCAAGCGCTTCCATATTAAAAGTTTTGTCTTGTTCTACCATATAGTATTTCATGCCAGATAGTTTCTTGTTGGCAAGAATAGGAGCAAAATCAATGTGTCCGTTTCCTACAGGGGCAAACCTGCCTTGATTGTCCATATCCTTCACATGCCACATTTTAAAGCGTCCAGGATATTTATTGAAATACGCTACAGGATTAGCACCAGCTTTGGTCACCCAGAAAATGTCCATTTGAAAATTCACATATTTTGAATCAGTATGTTCCATTAAATATTCAATGGGCACTATACCATCCTTATCTTTTTTATATTCAAAATCATGGTTGTGGTACAATAATTTAAGTCCAGCTGCTTTACATTTTTTGCCTAGCGTGGTCAAAATAGAAGCAAGCTCTTCATTACTACAGGTCATTCCCATAGATTGTGTTTCTTGATAATATTTAAAATACCCCATTGGAGGAACGGGCACCACAAAATATTTAAAACCAGCTGCTTTAGCATCGGCAAACATGACATCTGCATTATCTAAAGTTACGGCTGATTGATGTGTGCTTATGGGCTTTAATTTCAATTCTTTTAGAAATTCTTTAAAGGCTTTGGGAGACATATTGTAATATTCCCCGTCTTTATACCCAGCCGCTTCTACATTTTTATAACCAGCATCTGCAACGGCCTGTAGCGTTGCTTTAGCATCCTTGTCCATATCTTCTCTTACAGTATAGAGTGCTAACCCGCCAAATTTTTCTTGGGCGGCAACTGTAAATGTGTTTCCTAAAAACAAGGTAATTAATACTAGTTTTAAGGTTGATTTTAAAAGGGAATTTTTCATGTGTTATTTTAGTAAGTTTTAAGTTCACTAAAAGTAATGAATGTTTTCAAATTTATTAATTGAGGAAAGAATTTTTTATTAAAAATCAACAATGATTTTTGCTTTTTTTGTAAAGAAATCATGGTAAAGGACTAGAAAGATAAGAGAATAACCACTAATTTAAAATGAACTGTTATGGTGGAAACTCAGTGGAGAATATACTTGATGAAGGCCATTATTTTTTCAGTCTGTCAAATAAATAGATTGATTTAGGCGCTTAATCTATGTCGATTAACATTGCCTTTCT
>CAYNLI010000196.1:0-2911 GCA_964398035.1 uncultured Flavobacteriaceae bacterium
CTTTTTAATATTTTTGCAATAAAAGAATTAGATGTGAAACTCTGTTGTATGTTTTATTTCTTTTAGTACAAATGAACTGTTTAAAACACCAATATTTTCAATTTTAGAAAGTTTGTACTTTATAAAGTCATGGTAGTCTTCCAAACTCTTATTATTGATTTTTAAGATAAAGTCTATTTTTCCGGCCATATGGTAGCATTCTTGTACCTCTTGTAGGCTTTGGATTTGTTTTTCAAATTTTTCTATGAATGCTTCATTATGGTATCTCATGGATACTTGACAAAAAGCAGTTACAGAAAGGTCAATATTTTTTTTATTGAGCAATGCCACATATTTTTTAATATACCCTTGCTTTTCCAATCTTCGGATACGTTCATATACAGGAGATATTGTTAAGTTGAGGTTTTGGGCAATTTCTTTAGCGGTTTTTTTTGCGTTTTTCTGCAAAATTTTCAGAATGATTATATCAGTTTTATCTAGTTGTTCCATTTTTAAATAAATATTATTACTGTTTTAGATTTATAATTAATATTAATTAAGTAAAAAAAAAGCGTATTATTAATATATACAGTAAAATTAACTATAATATGTGCATTTTGCATAAATAAAAATCATTTTATGTAATTTTGAAAGCGAATAATACTTTATATAATTATCATAACTGAATGAGTAAGGCAATTTTAGTCACAGGAGCTAATGGGCAACTAGGAACGGTATTGACAAAATCACTTCAAAATAAATATGGTGTAGACAATGTGGTTGCGTCAGATTTAAGGCTGTCAGAGCATTATAATGGTGTTTTTGAGCTGGTAGATGCTACTGATATTCAGCGTCTGGAGGAGGTAGTACGTAAATACAATATAAAGGAGATATATCATTTGGCAGCTATCTTATCAGCAAATGGAGAAAAAGCCCCGATAAATGCATGGAATGTAAACATGCAAGCGTTGTTAAATGTTTTGGAAGTTTCCCGAAAGAACAGAGTGAACAAAGTGTTCTTTCCAAGCTCAATTGCAGTTTTTGGAGAAGCAGCACCACAAGAAAATACACCAAATAATGCATGTTTGGATCCATTGACTTCATACGGGATAAGTAAAGCAGCTGGGGAAAATTGGGGAAATTATTATTTTGCACAATATGGATTGGATGTTAGGTCGTTGAGATACCCAGGTGTTATAGGGTATCAATCTATTGCAGGAGGCGGGACTACGGACTACGCAGTTGAAATTTATCATAAAGCAGTCATGGGAAAACCATTTACCTGTTTTTTGGATGATAAGACTACTCTGCCCATGATTTTTATTGATGATGCCATTAGGGCAACTTTGGAATTGATGGATGCCCCAAAAGAAAAGATTAAAATTAGAACTTCTTATAATATTTCAGGAACCAGTTTTTCACCTTCAGAAGTTGTAGCTTCAATCAGAAGTGTATACCCTAAATTTGAAGTAAATTACATTCCTGATTTTAGACAGGATATTGCATCAAAATGGCCGAATACCATTCAAGATACTGAAGCAAAACTTGATTGGGGCTGGAAGCCCGAATATGACCTTGGGAGTATTACAAATGTTATGCTTAACAAGTTAAAAGAGAAATACAATACAAGTGCCCCAAAATAATTTTAAAGCCTTAATGGACCAACTCATTTTCTAAATACTACATATATGTTTTCAAATATTAAAAAAGAATTTCAAAAAGAGATAGAGGATATAAAAACAGAAGGCTTATATAAGTCTGAGAGAGTAATTACTACTTCACAAGGAGCAACTATAGATACGGAGACTTCTTCTCAGGTATTAAATTTTTGTGCAAATAACTATTTGGGCCTTTCGTCTCATCCAGATGTTATTAAAGCAAGTAAAGAGGTAATGGATTCCCATGGGTACGGATTGTCATCGGTTCGTTTTATATGTGGCACTCAGGATATACATATAAAGTTAGAGAGGAAAACAGCTGAGTTTCTGGGAATGGAGGATTGTATTTTGTATGCGGCCGCTTTTGATGCCAATGGTGGTGTGTTTGAACCACTTCTTGGAGCAGATGATGCAATTATATCAGATGCTTTGAACCATGCGTCCATAATAGATGGCATTAGATTGTGCAAGGCAAAACGTTTTAGGTATGCGCATAACAATATGCAAGATTTAGAGGAACAGTTAAAAAACTCTAAGGATTGTAGAAGAAAACTTATCGTTACAGACGGTTCTTTTTCCATGGATGGTACTATAGCTCAATTGGATAAAATTTGTGACCTAGCAGAAATGTATGGCGCCATGGTAATGGTAGATGAGTGCCATTCAACAGGGTTCATTGGAAAAACAGGACGGGGAACACATGAGTATAGAGAGGTCATGGGAAGGATAGATATTATAACTGGGACGTATGGGAAAGCCCTAGGTGGGGCATCTGGTGGGTTTACAGCTGCTAGGAAAGAAATAGTAGAAATACTTAGGCAACGTTCTAGACCTTATTTGTTTTCAAACACCTTAGCGCCAAGTATCGTAGGGGCTTCTATTAAAGTATTGGATATGTTGAGTGCTAATACAGAACTTAGAGATAAATTAGAAGAAAATACAGCTTATTTTAGATCAGAAATGGTAGCAGCTGGTTTTGATATTGTTGAAGGGAATCATCCAATTGTTCCAGTGATGGTGTACAAGGCCGCTTTAGCACAAAATTTCGCGAATAAATTATTAGAAGAAGGGATTTATGTCATAGGCTTTTTCTACCCCGTTGTTCCTAAAGGAAAAGCAAGAATACGTGTGCAGTTATCCGCTGGTCATGATAAGACTCATATAGAAAAAGCAATAAAAGCATTTATTAAGGTAGGAAAGGAATTGCAGGTAATTTAAAAAAAATAGATGATCAAGTAGAATCGGGTTTTTCGTGAAAAGAGGCTCAGCCTACT
>CAYNLI010000197.1:0-2907 GCA_964398035.1 uncultured Flavobacteriaceae bacterium
ATTTGAAAATAACTTAAACAAGTTGAAAAGGGAACAACCTTGTGAAACTTAACATCTATTAAATCTACCATCTGAAACCTCACTGCTAAATTCTCGTAAATGTTTTGCCAAAAACGGATTAATTTCTGGATGACCATCGAGTGCATCAATCCAAGCATCAACGGTAACGGGAACATATTCTATAGGCTGATCCAATAAATCACTAATATCTTGAGCCACATCAAATCCGCTGTAAGTCTTGGTTCCTGTAAGGTCATATTTTTTGCCAATATGCTTGTCTTTATTTTCATCCATCAATATTTCGGCAACAACTTCACCAATATCTTTTGGGTGAATAATAGTATACTTCGCTTTTTCATCTGGATAATAGAATTTCTGATGATCTGCCACAGTTGGAGCTGCTAAACCTAGATAATTTCGTGCAAAAAGGCCAGGTCTAATATGTACAGTTCCTACATTAGCCCATTCGAAAATATTTTCAGTTATCACGTGGTTTTGTGTTGCTGGGCTTGGCGTATCTTCAATTGCTCCCATTTGTGACATTTCTATAACCATTTCTACATTTTTTTCCTTTGCCACTTTGGCAAAATATGCAGCAGCTTTAGGTAAATAGTCTTTAAATGGATATAAAAAATAGGCTCTTTTAATACCGTCTAATGCTCTTCTTAATGATTCAATATCGAGAAAATCTCCTTGAACAACTTCAACTCCAAGGTCTTTTAGTTTTTGGCTTCTTTCATCAATAGTTCTCACCATTGCCCTTACTTTGACTCCTTTATCAACCAAATGTTGAATAGCATACTGGCTTGTTGTTCCTGTAGCTCCTGTAATTAAAATTTGTGTTTTCATAATGTTACTGTTTTTATTTACAATTATTTGTTTTTACCCTAAAATTTGTTCTAATGATTTTTCTTGACTTTCACTAATTGTTGGGTTCTATGTTTCCTCCTTAAGAAATTTAGCAGCAACCTCAACAAGTTTTTCAGGTGAATCCATATGGATATAGTGTCCTGTTTTATCAATTATTTTAAGTTGCGCATTGGGGAGTTTTTCTGCAATTTCATAGGCTAAGTCAACTTTAATAAAACGGTCTTGCTTTCCCCAAACTACCAATACAGGTATTTTTAGAAGATGTGCTTTTTGTTCAAAATATTTTTGCCCTATATGAAAATTCTGAAAATATGAGGAAAATGCTTCTTGTGTAGTCTTACTTTTGCCATCAGTTAAGAATTCTTTACGCACTTCAGGTGGAATAGAATGTCCTCTATAAAATCCTTTTAAATAGGCAATTTGGGCAGAAATACCAGGAAACCATTCTATTAGAGCTTTCCCAATAATAGAACCTTTTTTTGCGAAACTTTTAAGTTCCCAAGACGAATATTGTGGTCTTGGAAAAGGCATACCGTCCATCACTATCAATTTTGACACTCGATTGGGATATTCTAGACCAATTAATAATGACGGAAGTAAGGCGATATCTGTGGCCATTAAGATGGCTTTAGGGATATGCATGGAGTCCATAAAATCTACAAGCACTTCAGCAAAGTTGAGAGGTGTATAGTCCTCTGGCGATGCCAAAGGGTCGCTCCCACCAAAACCTGGCCAGTCAATTGCCAACACATGATAATTCTTGGCGAGTAATGGTGCCACAGCATACCAAGCTTGTAAATTTTCGGGTACGCCATGGGTTAATATTATTGGCGGATTTGCTTTGTTTCCCAATTCGGCATAGCGGATGTTGAGATTAAATTTTTTTAATCTAATCGTTTTTGTGTCTAGTAAATGATTTGTTTTTGTAATTGTACTGGCTTTCATCTTTTCTATATTTAAATTGTTTTTTAATTCTTATCTTTTATATAGCCAAGATCCAAGTAACTTCATTATAAATGGCATTACTGGAAATACCATTAATGATGCTACCATCGCTACAGTAAAAAATATTGTGACTTCTTGTTGTAATTCTTGCATTGGAAAAACTGCTTTTAAAAACCAAGTTGCTCCCATAAGAAGTGGGTAAACAGTTAATGTAGTTATCAAAACTTGTTTCCAATAAATGGGTCTCTGAATTTTAGTTTCTGTGGTATTTTCTTTTTGTGATTTCATTTTTAATTATTTTATGTTGTATATACAACATTTATGTTAAATTTTTTTATATCAATTTTCTTTCTAAAGATCCTATAATCTCCAAACCGTCTTCTCCTAGTTTTTCCATAAGGTTATCCATTAATATTTCCCAAATTGGAATAAGGGTATTTACTAACTTTTCACCTTTTGAGGTTAATTCTATTTCTGGACGATAGTTTAAACTTCTACTAATAATTTCTCGTTTTTCAAGGAGTTTCACATTTCTACTTACTGTTGAACGTTCTAGAACTAAAGCTTCACCAATTTTACCTTGTTCTACTTTTCCTAGTTTACGCAAAGCAAATAGAATACTCAATTGACTTTCTGTTATATCATAATCTTTTAAACGTGCTCGAAATTGTTTATCTACAATTCTTGATAAGCATCTTAATCTATTTCCTATACAATGTCCTAAATCATATTTCATAGTACAAATGTAAAACATTATGTTGCGTATACAACATAATGTTTCTTATTTAATATAAATTTAACATTTTTAAGAGTTCTTTCCAATGAAGAAAAAAAACCACACTACTTATGGATTCGTTTCAAAGCAGTAAAAAGTTTCATACAAAAATGACTTGGAAATTCTTTTTAAGAACCATCCAAGTCATTATTAAATAAGTTACTAATTAAATTATTGAGGGAAATTAAATTTTGCATGAATCATATCAAGTCTACTTACCGACTTATCTAAATGAGGCTTTGCTTCTTTAAATTCAGGATCTGCCAATAAACCATAGAATTCAGAAGTAGTATTCCATTCTACAATTCCACTCATAT
>CAYNLI010000198.1:0-2900 GCA_964398035.1 uncultured Flavobacteriaceae bacterium
GGTTTGATCAAAAAACTTTCACCTCTAATGATGCCCATATGTTTCACCAATTAGGTGGCAACCACGATCCAAAAAATGGAATATTAATGAAACGTGATTCAGGGCCAGAAACGGTAAGCATATCTCAGATAGGCACTGAAGGAAATGGAATGAGTTTCAGATATTCTAACTTGATTTCTGGAACCGATGAAAAAATTATCGTTACATCCAATTTTCTGAACTATGCAGGGTAGAGGCACATTTATTGCTTTGGCTTGGCCAAATACTCAAGTAGTAAAGGAAGGCAAGTGGTATGACATAATTATGAAGTGGCTGGGATTTGTGAAAAATGGATATTATAAAGTAGGCCATGCAGCACTATTGATTATTAATCATGAAAGCGGTATGGTAAATTATTTTGATTTTGGTCGCTATCATACACCGCTAAAAATGGGGAGAGTGAGAGATAAAGAGACTGACCCTGATCTATGTATTAATACAGTAGCACTGTTCAGCCAACAAGGGGCTATTCTCAATATTGACGACATACTAAATGAGGTAGCCGACAATGAATCTAATCATGGGGAAGGGGAAATGCTAGCTTCTTTACACAGTAGTATTAACTACAATAAGGTGATGGCATATGCCAAGCAAATGCAGTCCATAGGAGTTATTGCTTATGGTCCACTAGTTTGGGGAGGAACCAATTGCTCGCGCTTTGTTGGCAGGGTTGCCCGTGAAGCAACGAATAATATGGTTATAGGCTTTCTGCTAAAATTCCCCTATACCTTTTCACAGACTCCCAAATCAGCTGTGCGGATTGTAGCTTTAAACAGTGGGGAAATATTGCGAGTAAGGAAAGACTCGCCTAGTATAATAGAAAATAATATTAGGAAGGAAGTTTTTATATCAGCACCAACTTTTAATAGTAGCAACCAGTACTAAATGGAGAAAACCGGAACCATATTACCTCCTCCTTGGCCAATATCTGTGCCTGTATATTCCCAATGGGTAAGTGGACAGGGCATTGGCGGATGGTTTCATATTGAACCAGATGCCGAAAACAAAAATGATGAGTATAGAATAAGGCGGTTCTCACCAAAGGGAAAGTTAGAATGTGACCGGTTATTTGTTTTAAGCAACAAACAATCTTTTTACTTTGACCGAGATTATAAATTCACCCACCTGTCTCATTGCCTATTGTGTACAATAATGCAAGATGGCAAGGAATTGCTTTTTAAACATACTATAAAATAAAATCATGAAAAAGTATATTAAAACAGCTATTTATATGGTGGTCATTGGATTCTTGGGAGTAGGTAGTTATTCTTTGTTTAACTCCAAATAGTAAAGTTTTGCCGCTTCTTGAATTTCGTCATCCAAATTATCATCAAGTGCATATGAATATAATACCCATTTGTCATTTGGCTTATAAAATTTAAAAATAAAGCGAATAGGTTGTCTATCATATTTTATCATATAGGAGTATAATTCGAAACTTTCAGCAAACTTTTTCTTTGTGATGATTTCATATCCATAATATTTTCCCATATAACTTTCAGTGAAACCATTTACTGTACCAATAACTTTATCAATGTCATCTTTTACTCTTTCAGTCCACTTATTAGTCCCATATAATTCCTTAACAGCTTTTCCTGCATCC
The DNA here is from genome assembly GCA_964398035.1 of uncultured Flavobacteriaceae bacterium. Taxonomy (GTDB): domain Bacteria; phylum Bacteroidota; class Bacteroidia; order Flavobacteriales; family Flavobacteriaceae; genus Saonia. Next base: position 1,643 of record CAYNLI010000198.1, read on the forward strand.
TTTTCATAAGTCGCAAAAAAGGTATCAATTAAATCCTGTGGGCTGGATTGAGCAAATAAGGTTCCTGATGTTGAAATCAATAATACAATTAATAGTTTTTTCATTGTGTTCTATGTTTTTTTTATGGGTTTCGTTTAATTACCTACATATATTGGATAGCATCATTGATGCTATCCAATATATGTAGATTAAGATAATAAATCTTTGATGCCCATGAATAATCTTTCTATTACAGGGATATAGATTTCTATTATTTTATTGATTTACAGAAACCTCTACCTTTTTCTTTTTAGTCTTTTTGTACAATGGCAGGGAATAGGTGATGGAGTAGTTGTAGCCTATACCAAAGTTACTGTCGTCAGTAACCTTATTAAATCCAGGAATCCATAGGTTAGGAAATTTATCGGAAGGGTTATTAGACGTTAAATAGGCCAAACGTACACTGCCCCCTAGATAAATATTGGCAAACAATTCTGCTTTTATTCCCAGAACAAATTCTAGCCAACTGGCATTTAACCCGCTAAATTCTTCATCACTTGTTAAGCCTGCCGTAAAATTATCTGGGCTCCAGTACCTATTGGTATCATAAATCTGGTAGTTGTTCAAAGTTTGGCTAAAAGTGCTAAAGGCATAACGGCCACCAATATAAATGGAGTTGTCCATATTCAGCCAATTTTCATAGGTGTTATAATCAACCCCCAATTTTATATAACTTCCAGAAGTAGTGAAATTGTACAGGTCTTCTTGTTCTGTTCTTTTTTCATTCCCCAATTCTGCCGCCAAATAGAGCTTTTGTGTCAATCTATAATCCCCAACAATTTCTAGACCCGTATAATCATCATTTAGGTTAGATATAATAAGCCTGCTTAAATCTATGCCTGCTCTAAGACCATATTTCTGTTTATACACTACAGTATCCTTAGGTTGCAGGTCTACAGACTCACTTTGGGAATATCCAAAGCCAATACATAAAACAAAAAGAAGGTTAATGGTATATTTTAACATGGGCCGCAGCTTGATTTTTTACTAGTGTATCTGTTATAATAATGTCTTGTATCCACTGATCGGCGTCTGATGTCAATGTAGCGGTTAAATTCCCATAATTGGCAACAAAACCACATGCTCTTGATTTAAAATCTTCTATGATTTTATAATTGAATGTAATGACATCTGCATTTCCAATTTCTAAGTCATCATCATTATCTTCAGAATCTTTTATAAATGCAAAACTGGTGGTAACATCATTTGTTTTAAGCGG
>CAYNLI010000199.1:0-2792 GCA_964398035.1 uncultured Flavobacteriaceae bacterium
AAATCTTTTTATGAGCACACCAATTATAAATACGAAGAAAAAGAAGTAATCTGTTTAAAATAGGTGTTGATTGAATCTTGTTGTGTATTTTGAGAAAATAAAATGGTACAATTAAATAAAATGGTAAGAGAAAAGATTGTTTTTAAAATAGAGTATAAAATGTAAGGTTTCAATCGGTGCATACTACTAATATAACAAGGAATCCTTAAAGACACAAAACAAATGTTGAAAGAAAACTTAATGATAAAGAAACCCGTAAAGTTTATATAGGAATAAATCTAAATTAGGGCTCTACCCCTTAGGACGATAAAAGAAAAAAGTGTTTTGAATTATACCCAGTAATTTTATTTTAAATATTTTTAAAGCTGTTACTATTTGGTAACTCAAACAACTCCAACTCAAAATAGGGGACAGCTGCCAAAAGATGGTCAAAGATATCTGCCATGATATACTCGTAGTTTTCCCAACGTTTATCACTGCTAAAAGCATAAATTTCTAGAGGAATACCTTGGGATGTTGGTGCCAATTGTCTGGCCATGATCATCATGTCTTTATTTATGGCTGGATGGCTGTTTAGATAAGCATCTATATATTTCCTAAAAACTCCAATATTGGTAAGGTTTCTACCATTTATCAAAATAGATTTATTTATAGTGTTCGTAGTATTGAACTCTTTGATGTCTTTCTGTCTTGTTTGTAGGTATTCTGTAATCAGCTCAATCTTTTTAAGGTCTTGTAGACTTTCCTCGGTCAGGAACTTGATGCTTTCTTGTTTAATAATTAACGCCCTTTTTATGCGCCTGCCTTGGGAATTTGTCATGCCCCTCCAGTTTTTAAAAGAATCGGAAATAAGGGCGTATGTTGGGACGGTTGTAATGGTATTGTCAAAGTTTTGGACTTTTACTGTAGCAAGGCTTATTTCTATAACATCGCCATCTGCATCATATTTCTCAATGGTTATCCAATCACCAATACGTACCATATCATTGATGGATACCTGAATACTGGCCACAAAACCTAAAATAGTATCCTTAAAGACTAAAATGATAATGGCAGATGCAGTACCAAGTGCCGTCATGAACTTCCAGAACTCTGTACCTGTTATAACAGAAAAGGCAAACATGAGACCAACCACCCATGAAAAAATCATGAATACTTGAATGTAGCTGTCAATAGGCTTGTCCCTGAGGTTTGGTAAGGTTTTAAAGAAGTCCTTAAGAGTGTTCAATAGGCTTCTGATGATCCATAGAACAAGAATAATCCCAAAAACTTCCAGTCCTTTTATAATGATATTTTGAGCAGTGGGGAAATCACTAAAAATATAAGGGGTAGTTATATATGCAATATAAACAGGGATAATATGCGCAATGTTTCTAGGTGTTTTATTGCGAACCAAGAAATCATCAAAACTGGTTTTGGATGAACTTGAAAATTTCACAAAAGCATTGACAAGGATTTTTCTGAGTAAAAAATCCAATAGAAACAGAATGAGCAACAATGCCAATAACAAGGCAAGCATGTTGAGGTATTTGGCCCATATTTCTGTTAAGCCCAATGAAACTAAATGGTTATACAGCCAGTGTGATTTTTCTTCCATAATGCTATTGATTAAAATCAAAAATATGACTGCAAAATTAATGGATTTGAATTTATCTGATGCAGATTTTTCAACTGTTTTTTAGCTGTATGTTTTCTATGGTCACAACATATTAAATTTGCTCATTGATTTTGGAATTGTAGTAGGTAAAACTTTATTTTAATTCAAATTTATGAGATAATTTCACAACACAAATCGTATACGATTTGTATCAAAAACAGTGATGTACATTGTAAACAGTAAGTTTTGATAATTGTGACTTATAAAATAGGGGGCAAATATTTGAATGCTACTTTCATCAATTCTGGAAGAGAGTCCGTTAAAATCAATTTTTGTAATGCCAGCATGTATAGAGCAGTTAGCTGTTCGGGTAATTTGTGCGCTGTTCAAGTACACGGTTACTTCTTTTATTTTAGATGGAATCTTGATGTCGTTCCCAAAAAGAAGAAAAGGGCAAATGCTAAGGAAAAAGATTAGTTTTTTCATGAGTATTGGTTTTTAAGTTACTCAAACTTAAGACGGAATAATGTCGTTTAAAACCAATAATGTGCCAACAGAGCCTTCTAGTGAGGGAAGTTGTACTTTGGGTGAGTCAGTCCAAAAATTTAGCCTTTAATTCAAGAGTGGGAATCATGCAAGCATCCTTTTTACCATACCATCTGTATCTGTTCTTAGCAACATAATCGTATACGATATTTCTTAATCCTTTGGGAGCCCAAGTAAATACAGTGAGTAACTTCCATGTTCCTCCAAACACATTCATGATTTTTAATGCTGCGTCAGATTTAGTGTAGTAGGATATTCCTGGGGTGATTAAAATGATGGAATCTATTTCTGAAGTGCTAATTCCCCGCTCTTGCAATAGCTTTTGACCTATTTCACTTTGCAAAGCAGCAAAACGAAAGATATCTTTTTTATCTCGTTTGATAACATACTGGACAGCGCTGTTGCAAAGGTTACAAACACCATCAAAAAGGATTATTTTTTTATTTTCTTGGACTTCCACAATACAAAAATACAGTTTGAAAAATAGAATACTGAAATTTACAGCGTATTTAAGAAACCGTTTAAATCCATTTCCTTATCCAATCCCAATTCAAAAACTCCTTGCTTTACAATCAATTTTAAGAGTGTATAATCGGTTAATCTGATTTATATAACTTCTTATTTTCATTAAACAAGTAGAGACGACCAT
>CAYNLI010000200.1:0-2764 GCA_964398035.1 uncultured Flavobacteriaceae bacterium
GTATTTATTATACCTTGGGGTTTATAACTGCTGATGAACCATACAATTCAACATATTTCCATGGTGGAAGCAATGAAGGATTTACAAGTTGGTATCTGATGGATATTGATAAGCATTGGGGTTATGTTCTTTTTACCAATTCCGTATACGGAGAAAGATTAGGTAATGAATTATGGAACTACCTAGAAAAGAAAAAATACTGATCTTTGACAAAAAGAACTAAAAAATGTGTTAAACAACATCTATAGGAAAAAGAGCACAAAGTATTTTATTTAAAGGCATGGTGTCAGGACGGACCAAAAAATAGAACAAGTAATCTTAGGCGTTGTAACAGTTTCCTTAATTTTTATTCTTAATTTGTACGGTAAATAAAACAATGCACAACACGCTGTGCAATATTAAAAAATTGAAAATGTCAAAAAAAGCTCAATTAGTCATTTCAATCTTTATTTTGGTGTTTTTTGCTTGCAAGAGTGTTGAAAAAAAGGAACCCAAAGAAAACCTAACGGCAAAAGAAAGACCAAATATAGTGTTCATCATGTCAGATGACCATGCCTATCAAGCAATCAGTGCTTATAGCAAAACATTGATTAACACTCCAAATATTGATAGAATTGCCAACGAAGGCATGTTGTTCACCAATGCTTCTGTAACCAATTCTATTTGTGCACCATCAAGGGCAACAATCCTAACGGGAAAGCACACACATATTAATGGGAAAATAGATAATTTAACCCCGTTTGATACCACTCAAGTTACATTTCCACAACTATTTCAGAAGGCAGGGTACCAAACCTCAATGTTTGGCAAGTTACATTTTGGAAACAACCCTAAAGGCATTGATGAATTTATGATCGTTCCTGGACAGGGAAGCTATATAAATCCAGATTTTATAACAACCAAAGGGGATACCATTAATAAAGTAGGCTACGCAACCGACATTATTACAGATCTGGCCATTGATTGGCTTGATAAAAAAAGAAATCCTGAAAAGCCTTTTTTAATGATGTACCTGCACAAAGCCCCACACCGTGCATGGTGGCCAAATCCTGAAAAATTCAGAACATTTTCCAAACAAAAGTTCCCGGAACCCGAAACATTGTTCGATGATTATAAAAACAGGGGCACTGCGGCAAAAACTGCTGAAATGAACATATTAAAACATATGCTCCTTAGCTATGATTCTAAAGTATATCCAGAAACTGTTGCTGAATTGGGCATAATAGACCCCAGAAATGAAAAACTTTTCAGGAGCGGTGATTTCTATCGCACAAACGAAACGCAAAGACCTTTGTATAAATCCATCTTAGATTCAATTTCAGACCATTTCAAAGCACATTGGCCCTCTATGAGCGATAAGGAAAAAATGAGCTGGAAATACCAACGATATATACAAGATTATTTAGCATGTATTTCTTCTGTAGATGACAATGTAGGACGTGTACTGGATTATTTGGAAGAACATAACTTATCAGATAATACTATTATTGTCTACACATCTGACCAAGGGTTTTATTTAGGGGAACACGGATGGTTTGACAAGCGATTTATGTACAACCAATCTTTTAAAACACCATTGATGATTCGTTGGCCAAATGAAATAAAAGCGGGAACGACCAATAATGAAATGGTTCAAAATTTAGATTTTGCACAGACTTTCTTAGAAGCCGCCGGAATAGAAATTCCTAGTGATATGCAAGGGGAAAGCCTTATTCCTTTGTTAAAAGGCAATGTAGAAGCATGGCATAGAAATAGTGTTTACTATCACTACTATGAATACCCGGCCGTACATGCTGTAAAACGTCATTATGGAATTTCAACAAAAGAATACAAGCTAATTCACTTTTACCATGATGTAGATGAATGGGAATTATATGACCTTCTAAAAGACCCAAACGAGATGAACAACGTTTGTGAAGACCCCGCATACGCCGCCATAGTAAATAAATTAAAAAAGGAGTTAATAGAACTAAGGATTAAATACAAAGACTCTCCAGAATTAGATAGAAAGTATATTGATGATTACGAAAAAAGAAAATAAATTCTCTTTTTAATTTACTACCTACTAAATTGCTTTTCTATAAAGAACACATATAATAAATAAAAATATGTCGCTTAAAAAGAATTGGGTTTACGGGCTATTATTATTTTCAGTCATAGCCGCAATAATGGCGTTGATCACTTCTAACTTTATTTATAAATCTGGAACTGCTGGGATAGGGATTCTCATCTTACTGATTCTCAATTTTAAAAAGGCAAAACCATCTAAAGATACATGGTTGATCATAGCTGCTTTTTTGTTTTCTATTGCCGGGGACTGGTTCTTGTCCAATATGGGTGGGGACCCTATGATGTTCAGTAAAGGAATAGCTTTGTTTTTTCTAGCCCATATAGGCTATTTGATGTTTGCCATATTTAACGGACAAATAAAATGGAAGTTTACCAGTATTTTGCTGGCAGGGTTTTTAGTGTTTTTTTTCCTAATGCTGTACCCCGCTATCAGCGATAAAGTTCTTACGTTCTCTACATTGGTTTACTTGCTTGTTTCCTGTATATCCGTAGGTGCATCTGTTGGAATTAAAAGTGATCCTATAGTAAAATGGGCATACGTCTTTGGTATTTTTTTAATTCTTTTTTCCGATACCATTATCTCCCTAAAAGAATTTATGGGATATGATGAATTGAGTTTTATGATTCTACCAACCTATTATCTGGCCCATATAAGCATCACGTTCTCATTAATAAGAAAAGTGGATTTAAGCTC
>CAYNLI010000201.1:0-849 GCA_964398035.1 uncultured Flavobacteriaceae bacterium
GCTTTAAAGGATATATCCAAATTAGGTTTTCATTCTTTCGAAACATTTGGAAATGTAATTCAAGATTGGGATGAAAATAAAGGAGGATTGGAAAAATTGATTGAAGAGAACGGGGTGCCGATAAAATCCGCTTTCTGTATGACCGATGTGTTAGACCCTTCCAAAAGAAAAGAGGAAGTAAAAAAGCTTATAAAATGGTCAAAGTTACTTAAAAGGGCAGGTGGAAAACTTATTGAATATTGTCCTTCTGGAATCAATAGAAAGGGTTATGATTATAAAGAACATAAGACCAACATTATAGAATCCATGAATGAGTATGCAAAAGTAGTCACAGATGAAGGATTGGTTTGTGCATTACATCAACATACAGGAACCCCAATTGAAACAGAGGAAGAAGTTTATTTTGTTTTGGAAAACTTGAATACGGATTACATGAAATTTGGTCCGGATGTTGGGCAATTAGAAAAAGGAGGAGCTAATCCTGTTAAAATATTCAAGGATTTTATGCCACTAATAGAACATGTACACCTTAAAGATTTTGAGGGAGGGGACAATGGTTATTTAGGGTATGCTCCTTTGGGAAAAGGAGAGGTAAAAATAAAGAAGTTATTAAAGTTATTGGAAAGAGGTAAGAGCAGTCTTGCTGGGGGTATTATGTTTGAATTGGATTATGACAGCAAAATAAAACCTGCATATACAACTTTTGAAGCAGCAAAAACCTCTAGAGATTACTTGGTTGAATTAGGATATAAATTTGGCTAAAATTGGCTGCCGAAATCCGGTTTACAGGTTATAGTTTGTTTTTAAGAGAATTGTTAATAGAGAAAAAATAGAGGTTTCTAGATAATG
>CAYNLI010000201.1:859-2744 GCA_964398035.1 uncultured Flavobacteriaceae bacterium
TTACATTGGTGGATCTTGGTTAGATAGTAAAGAAAAAAACTCAATAGAGGTAGTAGACCCAGCTTCACAAGAAATATTAGGGAAGGTTCCTTATGGCGAGAATACGGTTTCAGATATGCAAAAAGCAATTGAAATTGCTTCAAAAGCATATAAAGAATGGAGGGAAGTACCTGTAATGAAAAGAGTACAGCCTTTATATAAGCTAAAGACATTATTAGAAGAGAATGCTGAAGATATAGCTAGATTAATTACCAAAGAGAGTGGTAAAACATTAAATGAATCTAGAGGTGAAATTCAACGGGCCATAGAAAATGTGGAAGTTGCTTGTGGAACACCTATCTTAATTCAAAGTGAATTTTCAGAAAATATAGCATCTGGAATAGATGAATTTATGATTCGGCAGCCTTTAGGGGTTTGTGGTTGCATTGCTCCATTCAATTTTCCTGGAATGATTCCATTTTGGTTTTTACCCTATGCTATTGCATGTGGGAATACTTTTATCCTTAAACCATCAGAAAAGGTGCCATTGACCATGATGAAAGTATTTGAACTGATCGATCAAATTGGTTTGCCAGAGGGCGTGGTAAACTTAGTGCATGGAGGTAAAGAATCAGTTGATGAGTTATTGGAAAATAAAAAAGTGAAAGCAATAAGTTTTGTGGGGTCAACAAACGTCGCAAGATACATTTACTCAAAAGGAGCTGCAAACGGTAAAAGAGTCCAAGCTCAAGGAGGGGCTAAGAACCCTGTAGTAATATTGCCAGATGCTGATTTGGATATGTCAGTAAAAATCATTATTGATAGTGTTTATGGCTGTGCAGGTCAACGATGTCTTGCGGCTTCTAATATTATTACTGTTGGGGACAATGGTAAAATAAAAGAAGCGCTTTATGAAAAAGCAAAAGCAAGAACCACGGGATATGGGATGGATGATGGTGTAGAGATGGGGCCAGTAATTACAAAAGAAAGTCAATCAAGGATTGAACATTTGATAGAAAAAGGAGTCAAAGAAGGAGCTAATTTATTACTTGATGGTAGAAATGCAAAAGTTAGTGGGTTTGAAAATGGGAATTTTATTAAACCGACCATATTACAAAACCTTCCTTTAGATGGGGAGCTTATAAAAACGGAGATTTTTGGTCCAGTGATGAGTTTAATTGAACTTAATTCAATGGAAGATGCCCTAGAATTTATAAATAGAGGTAATTATGGAAATATGGCCTGTATATTTACGAATAGCGGAGCTAATGCCAGAAAATTTAGAAACCAAGCAAACGCAGGTAACGTGGGTGTAAATATAGGTGTAGCGGCCCCTATGGCCCAATTCCCTTTTAGTGGATGGAACGATAGTTTCTTTGGGGATTTACACGGGCAGGGACGCCATGCGATAGAATTTTTCACTCAAACCAAAGTGGTTATAGAAAGATGGCCAAAAGAGTGGTCAAGAAAATTTTAGACTGGAATATAATATATAATACATGAGTAATTACAAAGATAACCCCTTGCATAATTTTGAATTATGTCATTCAGACATAAAAACAATAGGTAAGGACTTGCAAAGACCTGAATGTATCTTGGCAGAACCCGATGGCTCGCTATGGGCTGCCGATGCCAGAGGAGGTGTGATGAAAATCTCAATGGATGGATCGCAAAAATTGATAACCCAAACTGGTTCTGATTTTTTTGGGTCATCGAAAATGGAGGCTTCAAAATATTTAGAGGGAACCTTACCCAATGGTCTGGCTTTTGCCGATAACGGGGACATCCTTATTTCCAATTTTGGTACTGATCGTTTGGAACGCATGACACGAACCGGGGAAACTATTGTATTGGCTGATACAATAGAAGGTGAAGAAATAGGTAAGGTAAACTTTGTTTTAAGGGA
>CAYNLI010000202.1:0-2680 GCA_964398035.1 uncultured Flavobacteriaceae bacterium
TGTTGCGCTAAAACATCTTCTGGAATACCATCCCATACATTGGGTGTATTTCCTTTATAACCCAAGTCTTTTACACCTGTTTTTGAGGTATAATAACCTGTAAGGGTTATATTCCGCATTAAAGTAAAAAACTGGACTTCTAACAGTTGTTCATCATTTGGAACATCAATAACTGGATATGCTATTTCATCCAAAATTGATTTTTGCTGATCAACTGTCGTTGCTATAAATTCTATACCAAAATCAGTATTGCTTTTATGGTCCAACCACATCAGCCCTCCTCTAAGAGTCGGTTGCATATTTGGAATATCTTTAGCCATAAACTCTATAAAATCTGGCACGCCGGCATCTGTGGCACTACCAAACTCATCATTAGCAGGTAAAATCAAATCGCATAAAACAGCTATAGTACTCATTTCATGCTCATTAAAGAACTGTTTGGCATTAAGCTCTGCTATTTGCTTCAATTCAGCTGGAGTTCTACCAAAATAATTTTCATCTGTTGTCGCTATAGCATCTTTTCCTTCTGCCCCTGTTTCTGGCTTACATCCGTGTACTGCCAATCCACCAGCTACAGTACCTAATAAAATCGATTTTATACTTTTTCTTCTGTCCATTTCTTAGATGTTTTGCTGTTTCAATTGTTCAATAATATATTCTGATGTCCTCCATGACAGGGCTAAAATGGTCCATGTAGGGTTTTTATCGGCCTGAGATACAAAAGGTCCCGCATCTACAATAAAAACATTATCCACTTCATGCAATTGTTGATGTGAATTTACCACCGATGTTTTAGGATTGTTCCCCATACGGGTGGTTCCTACTTCATGAATAATTCTTCCTGGAGCAAGCAAACCATAATCATCTTCTTTTGATGGGGTTCCTTGTAACATCTCACCACCCATGTTGTGCACTATCTCTTCAAAGGTTTCATGCATATGTTTGGCTTGTTTACGCTCATTATCAGTCCAGTTATAATTGAACCGCAATACAGGAATTCCAAATTCATCAACTGTAGTGGGGTCTATTTCGCAGTAATTATCTTTCATTGCTATGGATTCTCCTCTTCCACTCATTCCCATAACAGAGCCATAATATTTTTTAACGTCTTTACGCAAATTATTACCATAACCGCCTACTTTCAACCCAAAAAATTGATTGAGGTCATTAGGATTAAACCCAAAACCATAACTAGGCATGCCCATTCCTCCCCAAACTTCAATATGATATCCTCTTGGGAAATCCAAATTCTTATTGTCCAACCACCAAGGTGTGTACACATGCATTCCTCCTACACCATCTTCATTATATGTTTTTCTATTCATTAAATCTGGCACAAATGCACTTCTACTACTTCCTGTGGAATCATGCAAATAACGTCCTACAATATCACTGCTATTACCCAGCCCATTAGGGTGTTGCTTACTTTTTGAGTTTAGAAGAATTCGTGCAGAACTACAAGCAGAAGCCGCCAAAACAACCACTTTTCCTTTTAATCTATATTCTTTCCTATCTTCTTTATTGATATAAGAAACTCCCGTAGCTTTTCCTTCATCATTTGTTAAAACTTCGCGTACCATACAGTTCATGAACAAGTCTATCTGACCGCCATTTTTCTGTGCTGGGAATATTAAACACGTTCCCGAAGAAAAATCTGCATGTACAGAGCAAGCCCTAGAACATTGACTACAATAGAAACACACTCCTCTATCCTCATTTATCTTCTTTGTTAACATAGACATTCTTGAAGGAATAACTGGAACATTGGACTTTTTAGCTCCTTTTATATAGAAAAGCTCATGCAACCTTGGCTTTGGTGGAGGAAGAAAAAAACCATCGGGCTCATTTGGCATATTCTCTTTGGTTCCAAACACTCCAATTAATTTATCTACCTTATCGTAATACGGCTTAACATCTTCATAACCAATAGGCCAGTTATCTCCATGGCCATCCACATCCTTATGTTTAAAATCCCGTTCACTAAAACGCAAAGAAATACGTCCCCAGTGATTGGTCCTACCTCCCAACATTCTTGATCTAAACCAATCAAACTTAGTACCATTTTTACGGGTGTATGGTTCTCCTTCTATTTCCCATCCGCCATAGGCATTGTCAAACTCTCCAAAATCTCTAACGGTACCCGCTCCCCTTCTTGGAGATTCCCAAGGCCATTTTAATTGGGTTTGCTGTTCTGGGTTCTGAGGGTCAAAATGAGGACCTGCCTCAACTATCGCTACTTTTAATCCAGCTTCTGTAAGGATTTTAGTAGCCATCCCGCCTCCTGCTCCCGAACCAACTATGATTACATCATATATTGTTGAAGATTCTATTATTTGCATATATCTATTTTAGATTGGTCTTAAAATGAATTAAAGTTTTCAAATTACATTTTTTTTATAAAAAGCAATCAATTTTGCTTGCATTATTCTACAACAGCATGAAAATACATGTATTTTCTTCTAAAGAACTCTTTTAATTCCTGAAAAATCTTACCTATAATTGGTAAGTGTGGTTCCTTTGCATTTTTAAAAAGCCTTATTAAAATTTGCAATATTATTAAACCCACACATAAAAGCAATTTCTGAAACACTATAATCCTTTTCTATCAATCAACGCGACGCATACCTTATTCTCAAATCATTTAAGGTATTCCACAAAGGTTTTACCTGTTCTCTTCTTA
>CAYNLI010000203.1:0-2664 GCA_964398035.1 uncultured Flavobacteriaceae bacterium
AGAGACAAGACACAAAAATGGACAAAAACCTTGAAAACACATTTTTAACCGCATTGGAACAGAACCAACAAAAAATCTATAGAATTTGTTCTGTATACTCCAAGGATTCCGATGAAACAAAAGACCTTTTTCAAGAATCATTGATCATTATTTGGCAGGCCATGCCTTCTTTTAAAACCGAATCTTCCATTGGAACATGGATGTATAGGATCACGCTGAATGTTTGCCTTCGTTTTCGTTCCAATACTATTAAAAAGCAAAAGAAATTTCCTCCTATAAACAGCATTACAATAGGCAACATACAGGCTGAAATAGAAAATACAGCGCAAAATGAACAATTGATCAAACTTCGGAACTGTATTAAGCAATTAAATGGGGCAGATAAAGCGGTCATTACACTTTACTTGGAAGAACTGCCCTATAAAGAGATTTCCGTTGTTTTAGGCCTTAGTGAAAACAACGTTGCTGTAAAGGTAAAACGCATAAAGAAAAAATTATTGAAATAGATAAATCCAACGTTATGATGGAAGAAGAATTAATAAAAATATGGCAATCGTCCCCCAATCAGGAACAAATAAAATTTGAAAAATCCAGATTGATACTCGACACACAATCAAGTCTGGATAGGTTTAATAAATTAATAAAATATGGCATATTAATAGAACAATCTGCTGCAATAATAGTAATTCCTGTATTTCTATTTTATATTTATTTTGTTCCTTTTATGTTATCTAAAATTGCTTCCCTTTTAATTGTTATTTGGGTAATTTGGTATATGCTAAAACTTAGAAGTTGGAAAAAAAGCAAGCCAACTAATCTTTCTGAAAATTATCTTGAGTATTTATATCAAAATCAAAATTATTTAAGAACTCTTAAAAAGTGGGCAGATACAGCGCTCTACTGGCACATTTTACCATGTATTATAGGAACGCTACTCTTTATAATAGGATATGTTATTGGTGGTGTTCTTGTAGATAGTTTCCAAATTGCAATCATATTCTCATCAGTAATCGGAACAGGAATTGGACTGTATTTTTATACCAAATGGAGAACAAAAAAACTATATACAAATCGTTTAACCAAAATTGAAGAACTTATAAAAGTAATAGAGGAATAATGTTTCCCTATATTGAAGGGTCAATTAAAATAAAAAGAAGATGAAAAAAATAATGCTGGTTTTATTAATTTTCACACTGGTGTCTCCAACCTTTGGGCAAGATATTACCGGGCAATGGAACGGCCTCTTAGATATTCAAGGAACCCATTTACGACTTGTCTTTCACATAGCAAAAAATGATAATGGGTATAGTGCCACAATGGACAGCCCGGACCAAGGGGCCCATGGAATACCCGTAAGCGCTACTTTATTTGAGAACATGACGCTACAAATAAAAATGCCCAATTTAGGCATTACTTATAACGGTGTGTTCAATGACCATACTTTTAAGGGGACCTTTATACAAGGCGGGTTGGAAGTGCCCTTGGATCTGTCAAAAAAAAGCATTGAAAAACCAGTAGTGAATAGGCCCCAAGAACCAAAAAAACCATATTCCTACTACTCAGAAGAAGTGACTTTCCCAAACACCAAGGCAAATTTAACCCTGACAGGAACCTTGACCCTGCCAAAAAAAGAAGGGAAATACCCTGTGGTGGTCTTGATCAGTGGAAGTGGTCCCCAAAACAGGGATGAAGAACTAATGGGCCATAAACCCTTTCTAATAATTGCAGATCATTTAACCAAAAATGGCATAGCAGTTTTAAGATATGATGATAGGGGCTATGGAGCATCAACAGGTGATTTTGAAGGGGCAACCTCGGTAGACTTTGCTTCTGATGTGAAAAGTGCAGTTGCTTTCCTAAAAAGCAGAAAAGAAATTGACCATAAAAAGATTGGATTGATAGGGCATAGTGAAGGAGGGTTAATTGCACCTATGGTGGCTTCAAGCTCCAAAGACGTAAGTTTCATTGTCTTATTGGCCGGACCAGGAATTCGAGGAGACAAATTACTGTTGCTACAGCAAGAATTAATTGCAAGGGCATCAGGGATATCTGAAACTGAAATTCAAAAAACAAAAGACATCAACACCAAAGCTTTTGAATTGGTTATAAAATCAACAGATCCTAAAACTTTGAGAGCAGACTTGACAAAATACTTAAAAGAAGTGCTAAATAATAACCCTGAAAGTGAGGCCTTAAAAGGAATGACTGAAAATGAATTCGTAGAATTTCAAGTAAACCTAATTGCTGCTCCTTGGATGACATATTTTATGAAATACAACCCTGTCCCAGCACTTGAAAAAACAACATGTCCCGTATTGGCCATAAATGGCGAAAAAGATTTACAAGTGCCCCCTAAAGAAAATTTAACGGCAATACGCAAAGCTTTGGAAAAAGGAGGGAATAAAAATGCCACAATCATTGAATTGCCCAATTTAAACCATTTATTCCAAGAATGTGAAACAGGAGCGCCCAATGAATATGGATCGATAGAACAAACATTTTCACCTTTGGCATTGGAAAAAATTACAAATTGGATATCTGAACAAGTAAAATAAAATACTACGGCCACTAAAAAGTGGCGTTAACTATACTGCACCTTCCTCAAAACACGCAAAGACTCTTTTAAAGATTGGTATACTTTAGCATCATACTTTTTAAGAACAG
>CAYNLI010000204.1:0-2656 GCA_964398035.1 uncultured Flavobacteriaceae bacterium
AAACTACGTATTTGACCGTTTTTCGATTCCAAGTATAAACCAGATGTATGTTGCCATCTTCAGCTTGGATTACAGTAGGATATGAATATTCTTCACCTTCCTTGTCCGTAGTTTCCGTTAGTGGTTCTAAATCAAGTACGCGATTCCAATTCTCTCCATCGGAAGAAATCGCTATACTCAGCGGAACTCTGTCTCCCCAATTTTTACTAGTGGGATTGTATACCAAGAGTTGGCGGCCGTCCTTCAATGTTACTCCATCAATACCTGAATTGGGATTGGGCAGTTTTGTCGCCTCCATTTTGCTCCAGGTTTTTCCGTTGTCCACCGACCAATTTTGTGATACGACATTATTTTTTGTACGGCTCAACAATTGCAGTTTTCCATTGCCATAATTTAATATGACTGGTTGGATGGCCCCAAACTCATTAGGATTATTAAGAGACTCTGATTTGGTCCAGGTTTTACCCATATTGGTACTGGTTTCCATATGCACTTTCCAATCACCAGATAGACTTTCTGTACTTGAAGGGGAAAGAATATTTCCGTTGGCTATTTGCACTGGCTGATTTTTGATAGGTCCCAAAATACCATCTGGAAGTTTAATGGGCTTTGACCAAGTTTTACCATCATCAACGGAGGTCATGTATAGGCCCCACCATTCTTGGGGGCTTGGTCCGACTTTATAAAACAAATGTAAGGGTTGCCCTTTTGGTTTGAATAAAACGGGGTTCCAGCATGGGTAGCGGGTATTCTCGTCTTCAATACCATTCACTACTTCTATAGGGGTAGACCATAATCCGTTTACTTTTCGTGATACCCAAATGCCTACATCTTTGTTCTTCTCTTCGGTACCGCCAAACCATGAGGTGATTATGACGCCATTGCTGACTTCTATGGTTGAAGCATGGCATTCTGGGGTCAATGCATCTTCTATTTCATAAATGAATTCTTCGGTGATTATTGCCTCATGTTTTTTTTGTGCTATTGTTGGTTTTTTCTTGGACGAATCTTTACATGAAAAAACTAGTAGCGCAATTATACAGGGTAGCAACAATCTCATAACTTATAATAGTTTAATTAATTTTTGGGTATGTATTTCTCAAAAAACTCGTCCATATGATACTGGGCGTAGGCGTTTACTTTTACTGATGCATCCATAGTGTGTGGCCAACCTTCCAATTTGTGGTAATAAGATGGCACTCCCATTTCTTGTAATTTTTTATGAAGCCGGTCAGATTGTTCATAAGGAACAAGCTCGTCTAGAGTACCATGAAAAGTAATTGTAGGTGGTGCTGTTTTCGAAATGAAGTAAATAGGTGAAGCAGCTTTATACAACTCTGGTGCTTCATCTTCGGTTTTGCCAATTAAATATTCAACAGTTGGCTTGTCTTCTTCGGCTACATCTATTAAATCTGAAGGGCCATAAAAGTTGACGAGTGCCTGTACTTTGGGTGAAAATTCATTTTCTTCGGTAACTGGGTTACTATTTGAATAGGCATTCATCATAGCCAAATGACCGCCAGCGGAACCACCAACCAGAGCCACTTTATTAGGGTCAATGTGATATTCATCAGCATGTTGTTTTAACCATATTATAGCAGATTGCACATCTAAAAGTTGCGCGGGATATTTTGCCACTCCAGCAAATCTATACTGTATTGTAGCTGTTACATAGCCTTTTTCTGCATAGCTTGTTAAATAAACTAAATAATCATGTTTATCTCCTTTTTTCCAAGCACCTCCATGGATAAAAATAATTAAAGGAGCGGAGTGATTCAAGTTTTTAGAATGATAAATATCCAATTTCAAGGACGTAGAATCTATTGTTTTATAGATAACCTCTTTATATTCTTTTATGGTTTCTGGTATGGGTTAATCGGTTTCAACAAGTTTTAAGGCTCCAGTGACATACGCTATTTTAAGGGTAGTGTTATTGGAGTACCCTTTTGGAGCTATTGAAACATGCTGCTCACTTTTGCATCCAAAAAAGAAACAGGCAATCAAAACTATAATCAATGTTTGTTTTTTCATTTTTTTGGACTGTGTTTGCTTCTGTTTTTTATTGTGTTAAACATGGGGCATGGAAATAAGAACACTTAACTTAAAGGTATTGTGTTTTTTCCTCCCAAATAGTTTCTTAGTAAAATAACAATCGCTGCTGTAACAAACATTAATAGGCTATAAATTGCTGGGACAATGGCAAATTCAGGAGTGTTCAAAGCAATGGTGGCAAGGGTAATTGCCAAGGTTCCATTTTGGATTCCCGATTCAATAGAAATACTAATAGCTTGAGACTCGTTAAGTTTAAACAATATGGCCAATAGAAAACCGATGGTCATGGTACTTATATTTAATAAAACAGCTGGCAGCCCTGCGTCATTCAGATAGCTCATAAAAGTATCTTTAATGCCATAGATGACTCCTAAAATGACTAAAACAAATATAATGGCGGATGCTATTTTTACTGGTTTTGCCATTTTTTTTGCAAAAACGGAGAATTTGGCTTTTATCCACATTCCAATACTAACGGGAATAAGAACAATTACTAGTAATTGTTTAATTATAGTGAAAGCGTCTACGGATACCATTTGATCTTGGTTTGAAAATTCACCCAAAGCAAATTGAATAATAAATGGAATTGTAATTATGGTAAGTA
>CAYNLI010000205.1:0-2644 GCA_964398035.1 uncultured Flavobacteriaceae bacterium
ATACCGAAGCTTTTTTTCACTACAATGATTCACTCTATATCATAACTAAAAATAGAACCAAGCCATTTGACGGCAAGGCTATGGTCTATAAAGTTCCTGCAACCAAAGGGAATTATAATGCCAAACTCATTGGTAGTTTTATTACATGTTTGGATTATAAAAGTTGTCAGGTAACCTCAGCAGATATATCCCCAGATGGCAAGAAAATAGCTATTTTAGGTTATGGAAAACTCTGGATATTTACTCATTTTTCCATGGATGATTTCACAAAAGGCACAATGAAAACCATTGATTTAAAAACCAATACACAATTGGAATCTGTGTGCTTTAAAAACAATAAGACATTACTACTTTCTGATGAAGAAAGAGGGCTCACAGGGAGAAATTTGTATTCCTATAAGTTAAAATAGGCTCGTATTTCATTTCAACTTTACTTAATCATAAGAAACGGTGCGTCTTCCTGTAGATGAATTATGTAGCGCTCGGTGATTAAAAGCCAAAGCCTACACCAAAGGAAAATCTAGGGCCATCTGAGCTATCAAAGAATGACACTCTAGCAGTCATGATATCTGAGGCGTTTAAGAAAAAACCTCCACCATAAGACGTATGCCATGTGTCAGAATCCTCATTGGCCAACCATACTCTACCATAATCATAACCTCCATAAACACCTACTGAAACAGGTAAAATACCTGTTCTCATTTTACTAAAACTGTATCTAATATCCGTGTTTTGATAATATGCTTTTTTACCTGTAAATCTTTGAAATCTAAACCCTCTTAATCCATTGTCCCCACCAATACTGGCTCCTTGATAAAACTCAAATCCATCACCAATATTAAAGTGACCCTTAAACTTAGTCGCTATGACCAATCTGCCACTTGGAATTAATTTATAATTAAAAGAAACGCTAGGAACTACAAAACCAAAACTCTGCCCAGTCCCACTAACATTGGTCTTGTATCCCATATGAAGCGATGTTGCCATGCCTGTGGTAGGAAAAGCTTCGTTGTCACTATTCTTATAGGTATACTCCGCATCCACTCCAAAGAAATCTCTTCTGTTCTCTTCCCCATTCTGCACATAAAAAGTATTGACATACCTATCTTGGGTTTCTTCTACCTCTATATCCTCAAAAGAAATGCCCACTCTAAACTTGGCGCCTAAATCACCTCTCCAAACCAAAGAAGGGGCTATTTTTTTTGTTTCAGTTTTTACTCGGTTATAATTCATTCCCAAGTCATCATCTAGATTAATTGTTTCGTTCCCAAGGCCAAAAAAGTTAATACTAAAATTAGAACTGGTTAATCTTGCAACAAGTTCTAAATTCCAATTTTCCAAAACATTGGCAAACTCTCCTTTATAACCAAAATCAATTCCACTGGTAGCAAAATAAAAAGCAGCATTAAAGGTATGTTGTTGGGTAAATGGATTTTGTCTAAAAGCGTTATGGGTATAAATATTGGTCAACCCTATTTTAAACCCATCATCTGGATTAGACCCAATGGAAGGTATAAATTGATTGGTGCTATTTTTTATTTTATCAAATTGATAGGTATTGGTTTCATAATCATCGGTCTTATGAATCTTGGCTTTTACTGCTTCATCAAAAGTGTTCTTCTTAGATTTAAAATCATAAATATGCACACCTTTTCCCTGTTTCACTTTATAAATATCATTGTTTTGGCCGCCAATTAATCTAATCTTAATTGTATTGTCTGTACTAGCTACATCAAAAATGTCATCATCATCCAGACCATAAATCCAAATCTCTTTGGTGTGTTCCTTGTCATAAATTTTATTGAAAATAACCTTTCCTTTCTTACCATTCTTAATTCTAGAAACGGTCACCTCTTTTTTTCCATTAGCAATTGATGTCACTTCAAAATAATCATCTTTGTCTGTCCCAGTAACAATACTGTATCTATTCACAATTCCATAATACTCCCTTGCAGTACTCAACAGCTTATCTTTTCTAGACAATAGAATTTTCTTTATATGCTCCACCGTTTCATCCCGTACTTCCTCAGGGAATTTTTCAAAAGCAATATCAATTACCTCTGAAGTAATTTGCTGTTGGATATAAACTGCTTGTTCTTCCCATAGCTTTAAATTGGTCTCTGGCATAATGACCATATCCAAAGCAAATGTTTTGGGAGATGAATTAAAGCCTTTTACACTTCTTATTTCTTCTGCAAATCCTTCCATTAAACGCAATCCAGGAATTGCTCTGGTGGCAAATCCCATAAATGCTCCATCTCCCATAATGGAAAATGCCTGATCCCTATCCCTAGGTATTGGCTTGTATATAATCTCTCCTGATTCATTTTTAGATGTAGCCCAACGCCATTGGTCTGTATGTCTATCCCAATCTCCTATCATCATATCAAACAAACGAGCTCTTACATAAGTCGTTTTATCCACTGAATACTTTTCGTCTTTTCTCAGTTTTTTTAATAAATCGTCCGTGCTTTCAATTTCTTTTGTATTTCCAAAACTTTCAAGGCCATTATGACCATCAGAAACATGTTCTTCTATCATATAAAGTTCGTTCCCAAAATTTAGATTAAAACTTTCTAACGCTTCTTGTTTTGGAACATAATATAGAACAGGATTGGTATGGTAGATCCCTACTGCATCGGAT
>CAYNLI010000206.1:0-2614 GCA_964398035.1 uncultured Flavobacteriaceae bacterium
ATTGCCTTTTAAGGAGTATCATGCTATTGAGGAATCAAACCAGACCTTAATCATTATATTGACCTTGATAGCTTTGGGTATTCTTAGTATTGCTATTGTAAATTTCATCAATCTTACAATTACAGCTTCTTTGACCAGAATAAAGGAAATTGGAATTAAAAAAGTGCATGGTGCAACCAAGAAAACGCTGTTTCGTCAAATTATGACCGAGTCCTTTATAGTTAGTTTCTTTGCATTGGCATTGGGAATTGTACTATTGGTTTTATTGCTACCCACCTTTAATGTGCTATTTGAGACCAATTTGCAGTTCAATATTTTTAAAAACAAATTGATACCCTTGGCCTTGATATTTATTTGGGGCATTGTTGGTCTTCTATCTGGCCTCATTCCTTCTTTGTTCTGGACACGGGGAAAGTTGACAGAAAACCTTCGGGGCACTCTTTTTTCTGGAAATAAAAAGACCACTTCCAGCTATTCGTTAATTGTAGTACAGTTTGTCATTGCCATTACTTTGATTTCGGGCACATTTTTGGTTAGAAAACAGATTGATGCAATGATTGAAAAAGACCCGAAGTTTGATAGTGAAAATGTCATTGTCACTGAACTGGAAGGCTGGCAATTTGAGAATCTTGATACGGCATCACAGAATTTTAAAAGAATATCCAAAGAGTTGGAAGCAAGCCCTTATGTGGAATCTGTAAGTTTTTCGCAAAGCATTCCAGGGATGTACAATGAAAATTACAATGTGTTTTATCCAGATGGAAAAAGCAAGGTAGATGTAGTGCACTTACGAAAAGCATATGTGGGCAAGAATTATTTTAAGACACTTGGAATTGATTTGTTGAGCGGGTCAGGATTCGATAAAGATGCAATTTCTTATGAAAATACCGTAGTGTTGAACAAAACGGCCATGGATGAACTCGGTCTTGTGGAAGCCCAAGGGCAGGTGCTCTATGAAGGTTCAGAAACGGGTAGTCCATACCAAGTTATAGGTGTTATTGATGATTTTAGCTATCAGGGCGTGCAACGGGAGATTCAACCTTTGGCCCATTTTTTTACAGAGCGTGAGAATTTTACCGATTGGAACTATATGGTTGTTAAAGCAAAGAAAGGTACAAGCCTACAGGTCATGAATCTGCTTAAAACAAAATGGCAAAATGCATTTTTGGGCTTGACTGCCAACTATTTCTTTGCGAATAGCAAGCTGAACGAACATTATAAGGAATACCTAAAGATAAATACACTGATTTCCTGGTTTTCCATTTTGGCTATTTTACTGTCATGTATAGGTCTGTTTGCTCTTTCATCTTATGCTATGGCCAAAAGAACAAAGGAAATAGGAATACGTAAGGTCAACGGAGCCAAAATATCAGAAATATTGACTATGCTCAATAAAGATTTTTTAAAGTGGGTACTGCTTGCGTTTATCATAGCAACACCCATTTCATGGTATGCCATGGGCAAATGGTTAGAGGGTTTTGCCTACAAAACAACTATGAGTTGGTGGATCTTTGCCTTCGCGGGCCTTGTGGCGCTTTGTATTGCCCTATTAACGGTAAGTTGGCAGAGTTTTAAGGCGGCAACAAATAATCCTGTAGATGCTTTACGAGATGAATGATAATTTATAAAAGAGAAAGACTATGTTAAAAAACTATCTAAAAATAGCTTGGAGAAACTTGGTGAAAAACAAAACATTCACACTCTTAAATATTGTGGGGCTTTCTGTTGCTTTTGCAGTGGCCATTCTTTTGAGTATGTCAGCGTTCTTTGAACTATCTTATGATCAATTCCATGAAGATAAAGGGGCTATATATCAAGTATATATGAGTAGCCAAACAGCCAGAGGGCCAGAGATAGGCACTTCTAACCCTATGCCGTTTGCACCCGCTTTAAAAAGTGAAGTGCCTGGTATAAAACACATATCTAGAGCAATGGGTGGAGGTGTTTTGATAAGCTACCAAGAAAAGGAACTTACTTTTGATGCAGAATTTGTAGATGAAGATTATTTTTCCATTTTTACTTTTCCTGTTGCCAAAGGAGATACAAAGAAACCGTTTCAGGATAAAAACTCCATAGCTATTACAGAGAAATCATCCGAAATTTTATTTGGAAGTATGGATGCAGTAGGGAAAACAGTAACTATTCTATTAGGGAATAAGGAAGTGCCGTTTACCATTTCTGCAATATTAAAAAATATGCCTTCACAAAGTAGCATTGATTTTGATATTGCAATTCCTTTTGAAAACCACCCAGAATATAGCACAAATAAGGATAGATGGGATAATCAAACTCATCCTGTTTATCTACAGTTGGAAAAAAGTGTGTCTGTAATTCAGTTTGAAAAAGGTACTACGGAATTTACCAACTTGCATTATAAGGGTAGTATAGAAAGTGAAATAAGAGATGGCGCACAGGCAGATACCAATGGGCAACATAAACAAATACGTTTGCTCCCTTTTACAGATGCTCATTTTACTTCTTTCTCCAATGGTGTGGCAAAAGTGAGTAGAGTTTTTCCATATATGGTTTTGGGAATTGCTTTTTTAATCC
This sequence comes from uncultured Flavobacteriaceae bacterium, assembly GCA_964398035.1. Classification (GTDB taxonomy): domain Bacteria; phylum Bacteroidota; class Bacteroidia; order Flavobacteriales; family Flavobacteriaceae; genus Saonia. The sequence goes on from CAYNLI010000206.1 coordinate 2,551, forward strand.
TCTTTATTGCATGTGCCAATTTTATTAACATGAGTATTGCTACAAGTGAAAAACGCTTAAAAGA
>CAYNLI010000207.1:0-2608 GCA_964398035.1 uncultured Flavobacteriaceae bacterium
CTTCCCCAACGCCAAAACGTATAGTTCCACCAATCTGCTTGGTGTCCGTGGGTCAAGAAAACCTCTTGTTGGGTCTTTTTATGTTTTAAAATGATACCTTCATGATAGGTAATGTCCTCAAAAAGCTCTTTGTCAGATTCATCTATTGGTTCAAAATAACTGGAAAGATGTTTTTTTACATAATCAGGATCTTTGTATACCATATCATGATTGCCCCATAACATATGTAATCTTTTTGTTGTGTGGAATTGCCGTAATAATTGATAAACATTTTTATGTGCGTTAAAAATGGACTCAAAATGAATGTTTTCCCATAATTCATCCCCATCACCTAGTTCACAATAACTAAAACCTTCATTAAAGTAATGTTTAAGGGCATGGTAATAAATATTGCGATTGTTGGCAAATTCATCGGCAAAGCTATTGTCCCCTCTATGGCAGTCACTAAATAAAATGATTTTTGAAGTATCATCAAAGTCTACAACTATGGCATTTTCATAGGCTCTTGATAATCTAAAATTGGATGACATGGTTTAATTTTCTATAAATATCATAAAAAGCAGTTAACTGGTACTGTTTTCTTAGTAAAATTATGCGTTTTCTTTTGTAATTTTACAGTCTTTTAGATGACTAAGTAAAGGTTATGATATCACAAAAAGATAGGGAATCACCATTGGTACAATTAGTAAGCTTTAATAAATTGTTGAAGCAGTATGATGATATGGTTGAGGGAGATGATAAAGTGTTGGCAGAAAAAGCACAACGTATTTTGGATGCGCAATCTTCTTTCCCAGAACTTAGAGATGGTTTTTCGGATTTATCACTATTAAAAAAGCATAAGGACGTCATTAATTTTATCTTACAGGATACCTTTCCTGATGTGTTAACAACTAATGAAATTAAAACCGCATCATTGGCTTTTGATGATACCATTTTTAATTCATCAAAACGTTTTCAAAAAATTCTGGAAAATGCAGAAGGAAAAGGTTTTGTGCCAGAAATAAGAAATCTGCCTGACCATGATATGTATATTGTTGGGTGTACCGTTATTTTGAATTTTTATTACGGCTACCATTTAGATTTTAGAAGACCATTTTTTTATGATATTCCAGATGCCAATGGAGTAATGAGGCATTATAGAATACTTTATAATGCAGATTTTGTTGAAATAATTCCTACAGAGAAATCAAAAAAATTGACACGAGAGGATGTGACTGAACTGTTGGATAACTTTGATAATCTGGAATTGTGGAAAGAGAAAATACCACCCAATAGTTTTATATCCAAGGGTTTTGTTATTTCCAATATGTTTGATGTTACTGCGGAACATTCCATTTCAGAAATAAAATCAAGTTTAATTACAGGAGGTAAAAATGGGAACGAAACCTTTATGGAAGGTCTACAAGATACTTTTAGGTCTTTTTTCAACTTGCCATATCTACGTACAGGTTTTGTTTCCTATAACCCTAGGGAAAATCAATTTGAACGTGTATGTGGAAAAGAAATAGAAAGCTTTATTCTTATAGATAAGGATATAGAAGTGTGCAATGAAGCGTTATGTCAGGGCTCATATGAAAAGTTGATCAAACAGAACACCTATTTTACCATATCTGATGTAGACAAATACTTTAAGATGTCTGGTGGAATGCCTCCATATAAAGGATTAAAAGAGCAAGGAATTAAAAGCGCCATTTTTGCGCCAATTGCAAATAATGGAGATTTATTGGGTGTGTTGGAGTTGGTTTCAACCAAAGTCAATGCATTGAACAGTGTAAATGTCAACAAATTGCAGGATGTAATGCCCTATATAGTTTCGGCAGTACTTCGCTCCAAAATAGAGGAAGAAAATCTAATAGATGCCATTATACAGCATGAATGTACTTCAGTGCATCCTTCTGTTTCATGGAGGTTTGAGGAAGAAGCCAAAAGATTTATTAAAGAAGATTTTGAAGGTAAAAACCCTTCTTTTAAAGAAATAGTTTTTAAGGATATACACCCCTTATATGGGCAGGTTGATATTAAAAATTCTTCACATGCCAGAAATGAAGCAATTCAAACGGACTTACTGATTCAATTATCAGAAATCAAGAACGTGTTGGAAAAAGCTTATGAGAAAAACAAACTCCCAATCTATGAGGAGCTAATGTTTAGAATAGACAATCATATTGATGATATAAAAGAAGTGCTGCTCACCAATAGTGAACAGGCTGTTTTTGATTTTGTAAAGGAAGAAATCAATCCAGTTTTTGAGTATTTAAAAAAATCTGACAAAGATTTGAAGGAACTGATATATTTATATGAGGAAGATATAGATGCAAATACGGAATCATATTACGATCATAGAAGAAACTATGATGAAAGCGTTATGCTGATTAATAAGGAGATGGCTTCTATTATGGATGAAAAACAAGAAGAAGCACAGCTTATGTTCCCCCATTATTTTGAGCGTTATAAAACAGATGGTGTAGAACATAATATGTATATAGGAGAATCTATTACTCGGGGAATAAATTTTAACCCACTGTATTTAAACAATCTTAGATTGTGGCAGTTACAAGTAATGTGTGATATGGAAAACGCACACTACAATTTAAAACCTGAACTTTCT
>CAYNLI010000208.1:0-2602 GCA_964398035.1 uncultured Flavobacteriaceae bacterium
AAGAGGTGGTACACACCGTCATGAATTCAGTGGTGATGGCCAATGGATAGGCTTCACTTATAATGATGCCTTAATGAAAAAATTAGAAGACTCTACAGGCACCAACTATAATTTAAGAACCATTGGGGTTTCTAAAAAAAACCGAAAAGTAGAAGTAGAAGACTACGCCCATGGTGAAAATATTTCTGGCGAATGGTTTAGTGCACTAGTCGTAAAGGTAGTGTCCCAACCAACAGCAGGCAGCGATGAAATAAGTAAAGCTGCTGGAGATAGTTGGGTAGGGCAATATGGATATAGGACATTAAATGGAAGCCAACAAAGAGCCCGTGCTTTTATAGGTACCGTCAAAAATGAAAAAGGAGTTGCTACCGACGAAGTTTTCATAGTCGATATTCCAGAAGACATCACAATTGCTGAGGAAAATGCCCCAATAGAAGGTACAAAAACCACTATGCCGTCTCCTCCAAAAGGCACACATCAACGTAGATTGACTTATACTGCTAATAATTCAGAATTTCCTGGTTGTGAAGGCATTGTAAGATCTTCCTATGATGGGAATATGTTAGCTTTTCTTGCCTACGATCAAAATAAGGTAAAACAGGTCTTTACCATTTCCCCAGCTGGTGGAAAACCAATACAACAAACTTTTCATTTGACCGATGTGCAAGGTGGGGTACGCTGGCACCCGAAGGAATATCAAATATGTTATCTCTGGGAAAATTCTCTTGTAAGCACAGTAATAGGTTCTAAAACATTTAATGTGCTCACAAAACCTACAAATCAATCACCTACAAACCATGTCTGGTCACATGATGGAAGTAAAATTGCTTTCAACCGCATCGTAACGGACGAAAACGCAAAATCTATTAAGCAAATATTCTTGATTAATCTCTAAACTAAAAATAGAACCTTGTACAAGTAGAGAGATTATTGTTTTAGTACCCAAACATCCGTCACTCTAGATTGTTTTCTCCAGTTTAAGTGTTCCTCATCTGGTTTATCAAAAGTGATTTTTAGTTTTCCGTCTTTAATTATATCCTTTGAGAGTGGGAATTCTTTAAATTGTTCAAAACCTTTTTCATATTTGCTAGGTTTCAACCGCTGTCCGTTAGCTCTTAATAAAGCTTCTCCATAACCTGAAACACGGATAATGTAATCTGAATTTGAATCTAGTTCATCATATTCCAAAGTAGGCGTAAATTGAAATAACTGTGTGGAAAGTCGTTTTCTACTCAGTCCATCTTTTTCCCATAAGTAGTCAATGGCATCATCTGTTTCTGAAGTCACATGCTTGGCATCGGCACTCGAAATATTATCATAAAAACTCCCTGTTCCAGGAAACTCGTAGGTTCTTATAAACTCAATTCTAGCCAATTTTTCCTTTTCAGTTGCATACTTTTTAATTTTTTTAAATTCATCCTCCAACCACCATCTATTATTTAACGGATAATCAATTAAATCAAGAATAGCACCTCTTTCAGCTCCTCTAGCATTATATTTCTCCACGCTCGTCTGCGCTCCAATAGATTGAAATAGCTTTTCAGCATATTGAAAAACTTTCTGTTTTAAATCTTGGGAAACAAATTCTTTATCTGCTTTTTGCAAAAGGTTTAAAGCATCGTCCATTGTTTTGTCCGCTCCAATGGTATTCGCCATAGCAAGAATTTTATAAGCCTCCTCCTCTAGTCCTTTTTCATAATTGAGCCTATCTTGTATATAAGCATCATAATAAGCGCGCATTACCAATTGCTGCCATCTCCAGTTTTTGCCTAGTTCAAGGTTTTCAGCCTCCAACTTTTTCCACAATTTCAAAGTTTTTGTAATCGTTTCATTATCTATTGCAGGACCTACCCAGTTCTGCTCCAAGGCAAAGATTCCTTTAGTGGCCTTTTCCGCAACTTTATTTCCAAAAAAAAACCGACAATATTCCAAAATAACATCTTGAATTTCCCCTTTAGAGTCCCAACCTAACTGACTCCATAGCACCTTGTTCACATCATCATGAGTACCATCGGAATAGGTAATAAAACCATCCGTGTACTTAGCATCCCTATTAAAAAATTTAGCGTATTGTACTGGTTGTGGATTACATGGCTCCCTTCCTAATGTTAATGCAAAGGCTTGGTCCCATCTTTCTACAGGATAATGACATCTAACAGTATGTGTAATATCTGGATAAAAACGATGCAAGTACTTTTTAGGCAAATACTCCCGTTCTAATTCTATTGGAGGGCTACTTGGTCCATGGACAAGCCCTCTAAGCCAATCCGGACTATTCTCTTTAAGGTAATTGAAAAAATAAACTGCTTTTTCTTCATCAAAACCCTGTAGGGAAACCCATATACCAGCCTCTGGATGGTGTTTTTTAAGCAAAACAGACAAATCTTCAAGGTAAGGTATCAATACGGAAGGATGGTTGTCCCCAGGGTCGCCACCAGGCACAAATACGCCATTCAACTTAGGACAACGTGCATAAAAAGCTTCTTGTTCCATTAAGCCATTTTGGTGCGCATCTTTTTTAGTGAGGTCTCTTGGTGCAGGTGTCCAAACCCAATAATCCGCATCATATTTAGCACAAATCTTGCTCAATTCAACTTCCATC
>CAYNLI010000209.1:0-2538 GCA_964398035.1 uncultured Flavobacteriaceae bacterium
TGAAAATCCGCTCATGTATGAAATTCCCGCCCTCGAAGCAGTGGATATTGACGAAGAATCCGATTTTGTGATTGCAGGTATGTTGATGAGGCAAAGAATATGAAAAAAAACAACTATATTAATACTGGAGAAAAAAATGCCTACCAGCTTCTCTATGCACTCACTTCACTTTACCTTGTTTTTCCAACTCTTTTCTTTGCCTATGGATGGTTAAGGTGGCCTATTAATGCAATTACGATTTCCTTAATCATTTTTTTCATTATCATTGTGTTGAAGGATGTTTATCAAATACTGTTGTATCTGCAAAAAAATTGGTTACCATACAACCCAATTTCTAAAACTCTTGCTTGGATTACACCGCCTTTTTTAGTGCTTATTGTTTGGTTAACCTTTTCTGGTGTTGGAGGACTTGGGTTTCAGAATGGTGATTATGATTTAAAAAATGTTCTCCTACGTAGCCTGATTATTCAAAAATGGCCTCTTTCTATGGTGGTTGAAGGGCATCAGGTGAAACTTGTTTACTATTTGAACTATTATTTACCAGCAGCTGTGGTTGGGAAATTATTAGGTTGGCTTGAAGCAAATGCTTTTATGTTTATATGGTCTTTAGTTGGAGTGGTTTTAGCTTTTATTTGGTTTGTTATTATTAGTCAAATTTCATTAAAGCCTAAAAAGGTTTCCCGACTTTTATATTTAGCACTGATTTTCTGTCTTGCAGGTGGATTAGATTATATTGGTGCCTATATCATAAAAGATATGCCCTTTTCTCTGACAAGGCATATTGATAACTGGGCATGGCATATGCAATACTCATCAAATTCCACTTTGATATATTGGGTTCCTCAGCATGCCATCCCAGCTTGGCTTCTAACCGGAATGGTTGTAACAAGTATTTATAAAATGCATGACATAAAATATCTTGGTGTTGCTATTGCGGCAAGTGTCCTGTGGAGTCCCTTTGCTCTTTTAGGTATTTTTCCTTATACAATACTTCTTGGCATTAGATATTTTTCCCCTAAAAACAGCCACTATATCTTGAATTTAGAATCTTTTATTATGATTATAGTTGCGTTTTGGACGGGGGGAATTTGGATATTATATATTGCTTCTAATAAGTTCTCATTTCCTATGACATTTATTTGGAATGACATAAAAGACAGCCAGATTCTTTTGATTACTTTATTGCAGTTTTGGTTTCTTGAATTTGGTTTCTTAGCCTTTCTCTCTATTGGTTATTTCACCCTTAACTTTGACAAGCATCAAGAAAAAAAGAAGATTTTCAACCCTCCATTTCCTTTATATTTTAACGTATACGCTGTCAGCATTTTAATTCTCGTTTTTTTACCATTTCTTAAGATGGGAATTTATAACGATATAGTCATGCGAAGCTCGATCCCTGCTCTCTTTATATTTTGGGCTGTTATCAGTAAAATTCTTATTGATCGCCCCAAAAGGGGTAAGCAATATAAGTTTAATGCTCTCTACACTGTCATTTTGGTGACTGTTTTAGTTGGTTTCTTTTCAAGCTTTGTTGAGATAACAAGATCGGTGGAGAATTATCAGTTTGGTCCGCCTTTTTTTTATGATATACGTGAACTTGGTAATGAAAATAACACGACAGCTGTGATGCAAAGAGTTGGAAAAGACGACACTTTCTTTTACCATTATCTTGCCAAATAATTAGGAACAGGCAGATTGAGAAACGGCCTTTTTCACCATTCCTTTTCATAAGACTAGGACTTAAAATGTTTGCTTACAAACACATATCTATAAAAGATGCCTTCTATCAGCTATTAAGTGAGATAACAGCTTTTTATCTTGTCTTCCCAACACTTTTTTTCGCGTATGGGTGGTTGAAATGGCCAATTAATTTTATAACACTTTTATTAATTATGTTTTTTCTCGCCTACACAGTAAAAGACATGTCTCAAACAAGTAAATATTTATGGAGAAATCGCCAAAAACATGTTTATTCTCGAAAAACGATAGGTTGGATTATCGCTAGTGCCTTACTAATTATCCTTTGGCTATCTTTTTCGGGGATAGGAGGGATTGGGTACCAAAATGATGATTACAGAGCTAAAAATGCCTTGTTTAACGACCTGATAAACCAAAGTTTTCCTCTGACGGCTACTTTTTCCGAAGTAACAACAAAAATTGTGTATTATTACAATTATTATTTGCCACCTGTAGCGATAGGAAAACTGTTTGGGTGGAAAGTGGCAAATTTTTTTATGTTCCTATGGTCATTTATAGGAGTGGCAATAGCCTTCGCTTGGTTTTTAATTATCAGTCAGATTTCCCTGAAAGGAAAGGCACATAAACTTTTACCCTTAGTGTTAATATTTTGTTTGGCAGGCGGATTAGATTTTATTGGGGCTTATATTTTAAAAGACTTGCCATTTTCATGGTCGCGACATATCGAATTTTGGGTGGAATACTATCAATATTCATCAAACACAACTTTAATTTATTGGGCTCCGCAACACGCTATCCCTGCTTGGCTTTTAACAGGAATGGTCGTAGCCAGCATCTATA
>CAYNLI010000210.1:0-2520 GCA_964398035.1 uncultured Flavobacteriaceae bacterium
ACCCTTTTTTTTCTCCAGCCCACAACGTATATGAATCTTTCCGGAAAGAGTGTGTTAGCCGTCAAACAATTTTTTAAAATTGAGACAGAAAGTATAGTTGTGATACATGATGATATCGATCTTCCTTTTGGGGCAGTAAGGTTCAAAAAAGGTGGTGGAGATGGAGGCCATAATGGTCTCAAATCGATAGACAGTATGATAGGCAGAACCTATATCCGTGTCAGAGTGGGTGTGGGTAAACCCGAATACAGGTCGCAGGTTTCTGATTTTGTTCTGCATCCTTTCTCTGAAGAGGAAGAGGAGTCTATGGAAAAGCTCATTGCTTATGTTGCTTTGGTATGTCAGAAGATACCTACAAGCACTTTAGAGCAGATCAAGTCTCTCTATTCCACGAAAAATATCACAATGCTTCCCTAATCAAATGAAAGATACATACTTTTTTTATATTGCAAAAATTTATACTAAAAATCTTATTATCATTCTTTTAGGGATCACGCTGGCAATTACGCTGATAGATTATCTTCAGAATGGCAGCAAGATCACAGACTCTAGTAACCAAGTAATACTTTATCTGTTTTATACATGGGAATTTAGACTTTCACAATTTTACCCATTGGGGATGGTCTTTTCAGCAGTGATCACCTACATGTTTCTTGTCCAGTCCAATGTCCTTGTTTCACTACTCTCTTTTGGGTATTCGCGAAAACAGCTTTTTATTCCCTTTGTACTACCCTCCATTGCTGTCTATCTCCTTTTGATCTTTTTGCAGGATTACCCTCACCATATCCTTTAGCTACTAACCTATCAGTTTCAACACCTTTTAAAATTAAATATTTCACAACTGTTTCTGCACGAGCTTGAGATAATTTCTGATTCATCTCATCTGTACCTCTAAAGTCGGTATTAGCTGAAAGTTCAATTGTAATATTATCGTTATCTTTTAATATTTCAACAAGTTTATCAAGAGAAACAAAAGATTCTGGTTTTAAATCAGGCTTAGCATAAACATAGAAAACATTATCCATTTTAATAATTTTCATAAATGGTTTCATTATAATGTCTTGTTTAAAGTCTTTGTTTTCTTCAATACCTTTTGTTGACTCGCCACCTTTACCCTTAAAATACTCTGGCTTTTCGGTAAATATTTGATAATCTGTAGAAGGTTTTAATTTAAATTTATAAGAACCATCTGCTTGAGAAACCATTTCTTCATCAATACCATCGCTACCTTTAAGAACAACCTTAGCACCAACAATTGGTTGGTTTGATTTTTCATCAACAACAATGCCTGAAATAGTAAATTTTAAAGCAGGTAATGTAAATTCATAAATATCATCATCTCCTTTTCCACCTTTACGAGACGAAGTTAAATAACCTTGTTCTTTAGTACCTTTAAAAACAATACCAAAATCGTCAGCATTTGAATTTATAGGATATTTCATATTAGAAATTTTCCATTTGCCTGTTTTTCCATCAGGTTGAGCTTTAAATATATCTAAACCTCCCATTCCTGGATGATAATCAGATGCAAAATATAATTCTCCATTTTTTCTAATATATGGGAACATTTCATTTCCTGGAGTATTAACTTCTGGTCCAACATTAACAGGCTCAGTCCAAGGACTATTTTTCTTTTTCTTAGTCATTTTCCAAATATCAGCACCACCATATCCACCAGGTAAATTTGCTGCAAAATATAATGTTAAATCGTTTCCTGTTACAGATGGGTGAGAAATCCATAATGAATCGCCGGCACCAGGTATTTCAATATGTACAGGTTCGCCATAACCTTGACCCTTACGAGTTGTCTTATAAATTTTACAACCCATATTCTTATTTTTTTCTACAGCACAACGAGTAAAATACAAACTACTTCCTTTTAAATTTAGAGATGAAGCACCTTCGTCATCATCTGTATTTACAGGAGGTCCAATAGTTTTTGGTGCTGCCCATTTACCTTTTCTATCACGGGTAGTTTTATACAAATCGTAAAAACCTTTACCTGTTACTTTATTATTTTTAGCACCTTCGGTACTTGGTCTGTTAGATGAAAATAATACAACTCTAAAATCCTTTTTTCCAAAGAAAGCACACATATCACTCTCAGGAGAGTTCATTAAAGGCATATTTTCAACTTCGTATCTTGTTGGTTTATCAATCCATTTAGCTGCAAGCTCACAAGACTGAACACCTAACTTACCTCGCTTATCGCCAGGAACAAGTTTTTGATATTTTTTATATTCTTTTATTGCGGCTTCGAATTTACCATTCATCTTTCTACAATCAGCTAAATATAAAACAGCAAGTGGATCTGGGTATTTAACCATTATAGCTTTTCTAAACCAAAGTTCTGCTGATTTAGGCTCATTCATTTCTTTGTAACAAACGGCTGTACGGTATACAATCTCTGCTTTTTTTGCATTATCCTTACATTTCGAATAGGCTTTTTTGTACCAATCAATAGCTTCTGCATACATTTCATAGTCGTATGCTGCTTCTGCTTTTTGTAATTCTTTTTTC
>CAYNLI010000211.1:0-2503 GCA_964398035.1 uncultured Flavobacteriaceae bacterium
GTCGTACGGTCAAATCCCGTTGAGGAATCTAAGATTTTGCCCAGAATTTGGTCTTTAGAATCCCTTTTATAAACACTTACCTCTAGATTTATTCTATTGTTCCATAAATTGGTTTCCAATCCCAATTCAAATTCTCTATGTAATTCTGCTTTCAAGTCAGGATTTGGAAAGACATCCAATCCTGTTGCCAAACCACCGCTAGAGTTTACATTAATAACTCTTCCTCCTATATCTGTAAATTGGGCAGTGCCCAAAGCCAAGATATTCCTTGTATTATACGGACTGGGAAAACCAGCGGATGTGCCATAACCAAATCTAAGTTTTAAGAAATTTAAGAATTCTGATTGTATTTCTGGAAATGCGGATGTTGGCACTATGGACAAAGATGCACTTGGGTAAAACAATGACCGGTTAGCCTGCTCAATTGTAGAGGACCAATCGTTTCTTGCTGCCAAAGTGAGATACAGAGAGCTTGAATAATCAAATTGTGCTTGGCCATATAGCCATAAAGTGTTTTCTCTTTGAATGAAGTCCAAAGAACTGCCCAAGGGGTCTGCATTGCTTTGTGACGTGAAATTATTATGATCAATAAAGCCAAATACAACTTGTCCCGTACTTGCAACACCAAATTTTTCATAAGTTTCTTTATTTGCATTAAAGCCCAGTGTACCATTAAAGCCCAGTTTTTCTCCCAGTCTTATATTGTTTGCCCCTAAAATTAAGCTGTGGTCCCAAATGGTGTTTACGGCTGAGGTAGATTTTAAAAACCCATTTTGAGCCAGTAAACTACTAACACCGCCTTTATTAATGTAAAATTGTTGCGTTTCATTATAAGTATCATAACCTACTCTATAGGTTAAAGCAACATTATCACTGATTTCATAAGTTGTACTTATAGAATTATAAAAACGATTTACCGCAATAGATTCTTGGGAATTGTCAACTAACCAATAGGGGTTTTCCTGATCTGTTCTATAGTAAACACTAGCACCATTTATTGGGTCTTGGTATGGAAGACCATTTAAATCCAAATTTCTAGGGATAAATAATGTTCTGGTAAAAATCGAAAAATTACCAGTACCATTATTAGCTGAGACTGGAGGCATTGTAAAATCACTGGTTGTAAAATTAAAAGCCCCATTTATTGTAAACTTGTTGCTTAATTTCATGGAACCCCCAAGGCCAAAATTTACTCTTTTTATATTGTTCCCTGGAACAAAGCCATTTTCATCTGTATGTCCAAAACTTATATTGTATGAGCCATTTTCCATGTTTTTTGACGCATTGATTGAGGTTGTTGTGCCAATACCTTTCCTAAAAAAGTCTTTTACATTATTCTCAAATGGTTCGTAAGGAACGTTTACTCCTTGGAATTCAGGAAAAGAATTTGCAAGTCTTGGAATGTTATAATGATGCCGTACAGTAGCATTGCTATCAAATCTTCCTCCCCAATTTCCTACAAAGCCCACGTTTATAGAATTGTCACCTCCTTGTCCATAAGTATTTTGGTAATCTGGTAAACCAGAGATTTCATTAACAAAAACAGATTGGCTGACACTAATTTCAAAACCTTTGTCTATGTTTCCAGATGAGCCTGTCTTTGTAGTAATGAGCACAACTCCATTTCTTCCCGCATCACCATAAAGTACCGTTGCGCTAAGACCTTTTAAAATACTTATGTTGGCAATATTATTTGGGTCTATATCTAAAAACCTACTAGAGGCGGATACAGAGCCGTTACCAGTTGTAACATTGCTTTCTGCATTGGTACTTGTATTAAAGGGAACACCGTTCACAACAAAAAGAGGTTGGTTGTTACCGGTTATGGATACATTACCCCTAATGGTGATATTGGTTCCACTACCTGCAAGCCCTCCAGTCCCAACTACGTTTACCCCAGCAATTTTACCACTGAGAACTCTGGCTATATCTGCTTCTGGTCTGCTCTCTATATCTTCGGATTTTAATGTGGTAACTGCATAGCCCAAGGCTTTCTTTTCTCTTCTAATCCCTTGTGCTGTTACTACAACTTCTTCAAGTATTTGCGCATCCTCTTCCATTTGTATGTTTATAGTATTGGGAGTGCTTACAGTTCTTTCAGTTGTTAACTGTCCCAGGTAAGAAAATACAAGGATATTACCTATATCTACTTGTAAGGAATAATTTCCATCAAAATCTGATTGGGTTCCATTTACTGTTCCCTTCACTAAAATATTTACTCCTGGTAAGGGTATTGCATTTTGATCAGTAATTATACCAGAAACAGTTTTCTCTTGTGTGTATGCTATAGAAATCCCAAATAGGAAAATCATAAACAACCATTTACATTTTTTTTCCATACTTATATATTTAAGTTCTAATGTAAATCGCAGCCCTGACGTTGATAGCTAATTCAAATAAATACTCTTAAAAAATGAAACTAGAATTTTGTCATTTATGAGTAAATAGTGGGATCAAGTATAAAACTTGGGGACTAGTGAAAATTAAGCATAAATTTTGGTTA
>CAYNLI010000212.1:0-2503 GCA_964398035.1 uncultured Flavobacteriaceae bacterium
TATCGTTGTGATGTACGGATAAATGAATGATTATTAAAATTAGAACCTCCTCTCATTACTTTGTATTTTTCTCCATATTGTTCCATTGGTATGTCGTTGTTTGGGTAGGGCTTATACCAGTCTGCCGTCCACTCCCAAACACTTCCTGCCATATCAAAACAGCCATAAGGACTTTCAGGTTTTGCTATTGAACCCCCGCGTGTTAACGAACGATCCCATACCACATAGGAATTGTCATAAGTGTTTCCCCAAGGAAAGATCCTACCGTCTATTCCTCTTGCTGCTTTTTCCCATTCTTTTTCAGTAGGTAAACGCTTACCTGCCCATTTGGCGTAATTATTTGCTTGACTCCAAGTAACAACAGCAGCATTGTTTTCTTTCCCTTCTGGGATATTGAAATCGGGATCAAATTTTGAAAACTCCACGTAGCTTACTTCATTTATATCAATAAAATAAGAACCTGTTGATGCCGTTTGCATAGGTCTTTCATCAAGGTCGCCATATTTACTACCCATAATAAAACTACCCGAAGGCACATATACCATACCTTCTGGTGGTTCAATCTGACTAAAAATTGAATCTATTCGCATAATAAAAACTACGCATATGCAAATGATGATTAACTTTTTTTTCATTCTGTTTAAAATTTTAATCTATTTAATTTCTATTAAATTGTAACACGACCCTCTACCCTTCTTTTCAGAAATAATTGATTTATATTTTTCTTTAGTGTCTTGCACAATTCATATTTCTCACTTCGTCATAGATGGAGCTACGCTTTCATGTCCCCAATCTTTATTTGGCAGAGGCCCCATTTTAAAAATAAGAGTCCCCCCATTCATAATCTCTTTATGCAAGATGTAGGCTCTGTTAAAATTTTCACCATTAAGTGTGGCTGATTGGATATACTTATTCTCTTTTGAATTATTCTCTGTTTTGATCGTAAAACTTTTATCACTTTCTAATTGAAGAGTTACTTCTTCAAATATTGGGCTACCAATAGAATAAATTGCATCACCAGGTGAAACAGGATAAATACCCATAGCACTAAGAAGATACCAGGAAGAAAGTGATCCCATATCTTCATTACCACAAAGTCCACCTGGACCGGCATTATACATCTGTACTGTAACCTGTCTTGCTCTGTCTTGTGTTTTCCATGGCTGACCTGCAAAATTATATAAGTAAGCAACATGATGTGAAGGTTGATTTCCCTGCACATATTGACCTATGGTTCCAACTACACCAACATATTTGGGTGGGCTGATTATTGTACTCATTTCAAAAAATGTATCTAATTTATTGGTAAAACTTTGGTTGTTTCCAAAAAGATTGATCAATCCTTGTGGGTCATGTTGTACAGACCAAACATATTGCCAGGCATTAGATTCGGTATAGTGACGACTAGGACGTCTCCCAACCAATAATGGATCAAAATATTTGTAATAAGAATGTTCTCCTTCTTTAACTATTATTTGTTTGTTATCTCCAATTTCTTCTAACCATTGTCCGTTTGCTTTTTTAGGTCGCATAAATTTGGTTTTTGGATCCCAAACATTTTTATAGTTATGAGCTCTTTTCATAAATAACTCATAATCTTTATTTTTTCCTAATTCCTTTGCGAGCTGTGCGATACACCAATCGTCATAGGCTAGCTCAAGCGTGTTTGGAACAGCTTCGGTTACTTTATCAATTGGGGCATACCCCAGTTTTTTATAATAATCTAATCCTGAACGTCCGGAGTGAGATGGAATAGGAGATTTTGGATTTTCCAAGGCTTTTTTACGCATGGCCTGATATAAGAATTCCACATCAAAATCACGATATCCTTTTTTATATGCATCCACTATGATTGGTATTAAATGGTCGCCTACCATAGCTTCGCCGTAAACATTTAAAAAATGTTGTGCAGGTAGCCAACCATAATTCTCAACTTTTGCCTGTATGGATTTGATATAATTATTTACGTGTTCTGGTGAGATTAAGGTCATTAAAGGGTGTTGTGTTCGATAAGTGTCCCAGCAGGAAAAAGAACCGTAAAAATCATAGTTTTCTGCTGTATGAATTTTTCCGTCTGAACCAAAATATTTTCCATCTACATCCTGTGAAATATATTGAGCCAATAGAGAATGATATAATGCAGAATAAAATATTTCTTTTTGTTCATTGTCATCGGATTTAACCTTAATCTTTGCTAATTCCTTATTCCATATAAATTCTGCATCATTTTTAATTTTATCAAAATCCCAGTCCGGTATTTCTTGATGAAGATTTTTTCGTGCACCCTCAATACTGGTATAGGATATTCCAACTTTTATTAGAATTTGCTCATCTTCATTGGTATTGTATTGTACAAAAGCTCCAATTTTATTTCCGGCTTCTTCATTTTTATAAGGAAAAATACTGCCGTCAGATTCTGGAGTTTTATAACTTGCATCAAATGTTCCATAGTAATTAAAGGGTTTGCTGAATTCGGCTACAAAATATACTTTGCCTAACCCTG
>CAYNLI010000213.1:0-2501 GCA_964398035.1 uncultured Flavobacteriaceae bacterium
CATCTCTAAGAGGTGTTAGCCATGCAATATCACTAGAGGTATATAAATCAATAAGGTTTTCAAAAGGCAGTGAACGATAAAAGTACCAGATAGGCGTCCAATTTACGGTGGACAGTTCACCGTTTATTCGCCCCACCAATTCATCTACTTCCTTTTTAAGCAATTGATATTGAGGTACATTTGAGCGTGATGGTACTGCTAACATAATAAGCCGTACTTTTTCTTTGTATTCTGGGTATTTGTTTAAAAAATACTCATAGGCATTTATTCTTTTGGCAATGCCTTTACTATAATCCAATCTATCTATGGATAAAATAAGTTTAGTTTCTGGAGCGGATTTTTTGTGTTCATCCAATTTTTTCTGAAGGTCAGAACGGTTTTCTTGCGTATTGGCGTCATGGATTTTAGCGGACTCACTAAATTTTTTATAATCAATTCCCATAGGAAAAGAATCAACTTTTATAGTTCTGTTTTCCAGATAAATGTCATTAAAACTAACCTCAAGTCCAAGCAGCCTACGTACAGAACTTAAAAAATGCCTTTCATAATCATAGGTATGAAAACCAATAAGGTCAGACCCTAACAAACCTTGTAATATTTCTTCACGCCAGGGCAATGTTCTAAAAATCTCATAGGAGGGAAAAGGAATATGTAGAAAGAAACCAATGGTGGCATCAGGTCTTTGTTCTTTTATCATTTGGGGAACTAACATTAATTGGTAATCATGTACCCAAATAATGTCATCTTCTTCTGATTGTTCTATAATGGCGTCTGCAAATTTTTGGTTCACAGCTTTATAGGAATCCCAAAATTTTAGTTCAAACTCAGAATACTCAAGGAAATAATGGAACAGTGGCCAAATGGTACGGTTGCTAAAACCAAAATAAAAACCATCAACATCATTTTGGGTAAGCCTTACTTTTGCACAACCATGTTGCTGCAATGCAATATCTATATCTGTTGATAGTTCTTCAGGGATATCTTCATCAGTCAATCCAGACCAACCTATCCAAAGGCTCTCACCACCTTTATGGACGGACTTCATGCCTGTGGCCAGTCCACCTACACTTGGTGTTGCAGAAATTGCGCCATTAATAATTTGTAATTGTACGGGGAGTCTATTGGAAATAATGATGGTTTTGCCCATAAATTAAGTGGTTTTAGCGGTATTTTAATTATAATTCCTTCAATTTCTTTAAATTTCGGAAAAATTGGATGTAAATCAAATTAAAAAGTAAGAAATAAGAAAAATGTTTGTATGAATAATTTGGATTACGGTATTATAGGGAATTGTAGAAGTGCAGCATTAATTTCCAAAACGGGGTCGTTGGATTGGTGTTGTCTTCCAGAGTTTGACTCGTCTTCAGTTTTTGCGAAAATTTTGGACGAAAAAATAGGAGGAAGTTTTGAGATACTTGTTGAAGACAATTATACCATAGAACAACGATATAAGAAGAATACTTCTGTATTGATCACTACTTTTTCTGATGGGGAAAATACATTTGAGATACATGATTTTATGCCCAGATATTATAAAGAAAAGGGTGGGTACCATGCCCCTCCAGAAGTGGTAAGGTATATTAGGTATATTTCAGGGAAACCTAAATTCAGTGTAAAATATAATCCTAAATTGGAATATGCAGCGGCAGAGACTAAAACTTATGTAAAGCATAATTTTGTGGTAAGTCTTACTAAAGCAAAGAAGTTTGATACTGTTTTCATCTACACTTCATTTAATAAAAATGCAGTGGTGGAAGGCAGAGAAATAGAAGTGACAGAAGATGGCTATTTCCTTTTTGGTTATAATGAGAAGATATTATTGCCCACAACTGGTAAGTTATATTTAGAATTAGAGCGTACTACTGTGTATTGGTTAAACTGGGCCAATAGAACACCCAACTATAAAAAATATAATGAAGAGATTACACGTAGTGCCATCACCTTAAAATTGTTGAGCTATGATAAGACCGGTGCAGTTTTGGCAGCGGCCACTACTTCTTTGCCAGAGACTATAGGGGAGGTACGTAATTGGGATTATCGCTTTTGTTGGATTAGGGATGCCTCTATGGTGATAAAAGTAATGTCTGAGCTTGGGCATAAAAATGTTGCTAGAAGATATCTGCAATTTATTGTTGATCTTATACCTGATAAGGATGAAAAACTGCAAATCATGTATGGTATCAATAAAGAAAAGAACCTTACAGAAAAGACATTGGACCATCTTAGTGGTTACAAGGATTCTAAGCCTGTTCGTGTTGGCAATGCAGCATACAAACAAAAGCAAAATGATATTTATGGTATCCTAATGGATGTCATATATCAACAGCTGGCAATGTTCAGTACGGATATAGAGAATGGGGAGGAATTGTGGGGAATTACTAAAGGTATTGTTTGGATAGTTGCTAAGCATTGGAAAGAAGCTGATAAAGGAATATGGGAATTTAGGACTGAAGACAGACATTTTACCTTTTCCAAAGTACTGTGCTGGGTTGCTATAGATA